>JAAHIC010000625.1 GCA_010671965.1 Leptolyngbya sp. SIO4C5 | reverse complement strand
TTGAAAAGTGTTGGGCCTGGCTGAAAAGCCGGATTCGCAAGCAGTTCGCGTTGTCAGCCAATTTGCGCACGGCGATGGAGGACGTTCTTAGGCAGGCAGCGTCCTAATAAAAGTGGCTACAGCTATATATTCACAAAGGTGTACATTATCCAGAGGGTATTTGGATTCGGGAAGTTACTCGCTACAAGACAGCCCGTGCGTACGGTACCCAGGAAATCATTATCCGAAACCGGGAAGTAGGAGATGGTCGAATGCTTTACGACTACCTTGAAGAGTATCTTTATGGTCGTTGGTATGTAGGCAGCTTCAAGCAATCCTATACATACGATGGTTGGGACCCAGAACTAAAGGGAACTCAGGGTCTTTGGCTAACCAAAGGCGTGATGGAATTTCAACCAGAGTGCCATGGCGGGACTGTAAATGGGGAAGATGGTCATCTCAAGGACGAAGATTGGCCCTGGGTGTTTGTGTTCCCTGTTCCCGACACAGGCAAACAGCATACCGGTGACAGCATGGCTACTATGGTAGGCCGCTCTGCTCATGAGTGGATTGGCAAACGCACGACGCCTCATCTGATGAGAAGAATCTGGGCTACTTGGGCCTTTCAACTTAATTTGGACGATAGGTTGATTCATTCCATGGCATATGCTGTGGGTAGCAGCTACGAGACGCTCAAAAAGTGGTACGAGCAATCCACACCTCAGGACAAGCGCCGCGCTATTGAGGAGCACATCGACGAGTTCTTTATGGACTATCTAGAGCAAATTCAGGGAGATGCACCCAATAACAGTCCTGAGTTCAGGAAGGTGTTGCAGTTGCTGCCTAAGCTATCCCAGGAGGAGCAGCTGATTATTGTTACGACGCTGCAAGTCGGTTAGATAATCTCAAAGCGAAGCTCCCAGTTTCGGAATTCAGGGCCTTATCGTTCATTACTTTCGGCTTGACGGTATTCAGTCGTGGAGCGCTTACCCTGAGCGAGTTGGTAGTTCTGCACGACAGCGGCATGATCTCGCTGCAGCTCCGCAAGCTTAGCGGTTTTGTCCTCTAGTACCAGGAGGTTTAGATTCTCTAGTTCTGAGAGATGCATCAACTCCTGTTTCTTGGCGGCGATCGCGGCTCCAGCTTGTTCAATGGTGGCCTGCGCGGGCGATCGCGGCGTTTTCTTCTAAGTAGCTGGGGTCGAGGATGGGCGGCTGGGTGGCCGGTGGCAGCGGGGCGCTGATGGTAGAGCCTTGCTGCCGTTCGAGGGTGAGGGTGAGCTGCTGTTTCTGCGCTTGGAGGCGATCGCGTTCACGAGTGCAATCGGCAATGAGCTGGCCTTGGGTGAGGCGATCGCCTTGCTTCACTTTCAGGTCTGCGGGGTCTGCGACTGAGACGGTAATGGTTAGGCGGCGCGGTTGGTTACGGGTGGTCGCTGGCTGCGGTTGTTCTGGGGGAGATTGCGGCGTGGTGGGCTGCTGGGCGACGGCGACGGTGGCGATCGCAGCGAGGGCGATCGCGTAGGGGATTAGCCCTTTCATTTTGGTAGTTGGTGGAAAGCTGCAACCGAGAATGCCCAATAGGTCAATGTCGTTAAGCTAAAATCTCTGTCATGAAAATCAGATATCAAGGATGGATACACACGATATAGACCAGCGATACAACGAATACATCGCTCAAAGTCTCGGAATTGATGAAGGCTTCGACTATATGAATAACAGTGAAGCGATTAAAGAAGCTGAAGAAGAGATTAGTAGCCAAGGTCTGGAGAACGAGTATCTTCAGGCATTAAACAAGATGAATGAATCTGGACCGGATCGAGCCACTCTCGGCGAGTTTCGTGCTCGAAAACCCGGTTTTCGAGCGCTTGCCATTGTAAAGATGTTCAAGAAAAGACAAGGGTGATTCGGCTTGTAGCTTTTTAGCTCTCTCATGCATCACTGACAGGAGAGAATAGAACGAAGTGAGTTCTAGCTTTTACGAGTATCAGTCGACTGCTCTACCGCTGAGCTACAGCCCCTCAGTAATGGAGCTGACGGGATTCGAACCCGTGACCAACCGATTCTTGTGAAATGCGGGGCAACAGCGCTGCATCTCTTATCTACAATTATATACAGAGTTTTCAGGGTTCAAAAGTAGAGGGGACCGTCTCAAGCCTGGTTGACTGACAAAACTAGGCCGCTGCATAGTGATACGTTCGTATTTCGAACTCTATTTGGTAGGTGCGATGTTGGTGTTGGTTTCGCTAGGCCATAGCAGGTTGAGGATCTCGGTTGCCGGTGAAGCCGACGCGGCGAATGAGCCGCCAACCGCACTTCAATGCGGTTTTCACCCAGTCAGTGCCAATACGGAAGTAGCTGTTACCTCGGAACCAATGGGGGTCCACCCAACGGCGGCGGCCCGATTCAACTACCTTAACTCCTTGAGCGGTCACGTAAAGGGTGGCGACAGCCAGGATAAACCAAAGCCGAGAGAGGGCACAGACGGAGCGTAGTTGCGATTTCTGGATGTTCCACCCGTTCGACTGGTCATCCAAGAAATTCTCTTCAATGTCAAACCTCAACCCGTACTCCTCGAAAGTATGCAGGGAGGTCGGTTCATCACTGACGATGGCCCAGAACTCGCCATTGAGGTTGTTGTAGCCAAACGCAACATGGACGGGGCCAAACCACTGACCCTTGTGGAGCTTGACGTTGTGAAAGCAGAGCGCTTCGCCGCGGTTCAAATGAAAGTCCTTCAGCTGTCGCCAGCCTTTACCCTGCCGCCAAATCCAGGTGTCTCGCTTTAGACGGATGCGGTAGTGCCATCCCAGTTGAGTGCTCATCGCTTTCATGCAATCGGTGTGAACAAAGCCTCGGTCTGCCAGCACCACCACCTTGACACCCTGAGGAAGCCGGTCAACCGCTTGGTGCAGCATCTCGCAACGACACCGATGCACTGCGCCGCTTGAGCACCCGCCAGACCACCGGCAGCGCTCGCCCGCGATGAACGACGGCCAATCGCACCAAGCAATACTCGTCCCAAAACACCGAGGTGTCCAGGCTCAGATAGAGCGCGTCCTCTTGCCATTGGGCTAAGGCCGATTGAATCAGGGGCTTATAGAGGCGATGCACGTTGATACGGCTGTTGTGCAACCACCGACTGAGTCGGCGTTGTTTGCTTTGCGCCTGGCACCCTCGGATGGGCAGATAAGGCAACCATCGGGTTAGATTCACCTCACCCGTATGGATTAGAGCAATGACCATCCAGAGGCATGTGCTCAGATGCGTCAGGTGAACCCACTCACCCGATTGACCCATCCAGCTTTTCAAGGCATCGTAGAGGCGGGAGTTTTTTTCACAGCATTCGACGGTCTGAGTGGTATCTAATCTTAGAATG
>JAAHIC010000624.1 GCA_010671965.1 Leptolyngbya sp. SIO4C5 | reverse complement strand
GCCAAGGTCATCGATTTATTTCAGCAAGAAGCCAGAGTGCTAGGCCAGCTTCAGCATCCTGGCATTCCCCAGGTTGAAGCAGACGGATATTTCACCTTCATTCCTTCTGACAGCAGCCAGCCACTGCACTGCATCATCATGGAGAAAATCGACGGACCGAATCTGCGTCAGTGGATGCAGCAGCAGGGCAACAATCCGATTAGCGAAAAGCAGGCTCTAGACTGGCTTTATCAGCTCGTAGAAGTCCTGCACCTGATCCATCACCAAAACTACTTCCACCGCGATATCAAGCCCGAAAATATTATGCTGCGCTCCAGCGGCCAGTTAGTGCTGGTGGACTTTGGGGCCGCCCGGCACATCACCGCCACCTATCTAGCTCAGCTCGGTCAGTCAGGCGGCATCACTGCCCTTAGCTCAGCCGGATATACCCCCCCCGAACAAGAGCAGGGGCAGGCAGTTCCCCAGTCCGATTTTTACGCTCTAGGCCGCACCCTGATCTATTTGCTCACGGCTAAACATCCTACAGACAGCGGTATTTACAACTCTTTTAGCAACGAGTTCAACTGGCGCACCGCCGTCCCTCAGCTTTCTCCTCGCTTTGCTCAGCTACTCGATCGAATGATTTCGCCTAGAGCGATGGATCGTCCCCCCGACACGCAGGCCATTTTGACGGAGCTACAGGCACTACAAACCGCTGCTTTCAGTTCTCGGCCCCCTAATCGAAACATCACTTCCACCGTTCCATCTTCTGAGTTTACGCAGCCCGATAATCACACAGCCTGGCAAAGCCAACTCCTGACTCAGATGCGATCGCGCTCTAGCTGGCAGTCCCGCTTCATAGGTCTTGCCGTTTTGGGACTGCTGGTCACGCTCACGGCTGGGATTTGGCACGGTGTTCAGCAAGAAACCTGGTTTCCGTGGAATGGCTCTCCGTCGGTGCCTGCCGAAGTCGCTACGGTTAATCCCCTACAGGTTTTACAAGGACACGCCAACCCCATCAATGCTCTGCTGCTGACTTTGGGCAATAATCAGCTCATCAGCGCTAGCGCCGATAAAACAGTTAAAGTTTGGGATCTCACCAGCGGCGAAGTTTTACAAACCCTGCGAGGGCACACTAGCTTTATCAACGCGATCGCGGTGAGTCCAGACGGGCAGCAGCTAGCCAGCGGTAGCGCCGACGGTGAAATTCGGCTTTGGGATTTGGCATCCGGGGAAACGCGGCAAACGTTTGCAGATAGCTCAGTTTCAATCAATGCCTTAGCCATCACCCGCAACGGCCAGCAGATCATTAGCGGTAATGCTGAAGGCGTCATTCAGCGCTGGGACTTGTCTACCGGAGACCTATTAGATACTTGGACAGCCCACACCAGCGCCATTAACGCTCTTGCCGTCAGTCCTAGCAATCAGCTTCTAGCAAGCGGCAGCGCCGATAAAACCATCCGGCTTTGGGATTTAAACAGCGGTGAGGCCATCCATGTTTTGTCGGGTCATGCCAGCTTTGTCAATGCGATTCAGTTTAGCCCGGACGGAGCTGATCTCATCAGCGGCAGCGCCGACACCACTCTCAGGCTCTGGGACGTGGAAACTGGAGCCTTAGAAAAGACTCTCCCCGCCCACACAAGCTATGTCAACGATCTGGCTATCAGCAGCGATGGCAGCCTCGTTCTGAGTGCCGGAGCCGATCGCAGCGTTAAGTTTTGGGACGTTCGCACTGGCGAACTCCAGCTAGATACAGTTGGCTACACCAATCATATTGACCATCTCGTTGTTCATCCTCAGGGATTTATCATTACCGCCAGCATAGACAGCCCTGATATTGAAATTTGGACGCTTCCGCCAGAATGAAATAAATTTTTTCTGTAAAATACGCTACAAAACATCTCCTTTCTTTCCTTTTTGATCTAGGCTAGAGACTGAAAGCGCTAGGTATGAACTATGCATCAGTCAGAACGCCGCGATCGCAACAATCGCAACCAGATCATTCAAGAACTGCGCCACCAGCTTCGCTACACCAGCACCCCTGCTGAACGAGATGCCGTTCGCCGCGAACTGGATTTCTGGATTCGCTATCGCTAGTCCAAGCTGAAAGAATTTTAGGCTATAGGTTTAAGCCCGATTAACAGAGCTAACTCTAGCCATTTCCAATAGCAGTCCACGTCCGCAAAACCGATTTGGCGCAGCCACTGAAGCTGAGTTTCCACATCTAGCAGCTGATTAGACGGATCTTCTTCGCCCGGCCCATAGCCAATGGCAGCGAGAAATTGTTCGTGTAGGCGCTGGCTGGGTGAGGCAACATGCTCTAAATTACAAAAGATGCCGCCAGGCTCTAGATGAGCAAAAATTTCCTGATAGAGCGATCGCTTGCGTTCATGACTGAGATGGTGAATAGCAAAGCTGGAGACGACTACATCAAACTGGCCCAGCGCTGGCAGCGGCTTGTCTAAATTATGATCAATGACGCATACTGTCTCATCTTCGGCAAAGCGGGCCCGAACCGTCTTGAGCATTGTGGGGGAAAAGTCCAAAGCAATGCTCTGAACTTCAGGCCGATCCAGCTTGACTAAGCCCAGCAAACGGCCATCTCCCGTACCTAGATCTAAAACACGCTTGGCTTGAAGCGGCACATGAGCTAGCAGCACAGCTTCTCCCTCCGTACGATGAGGGATTTTATCTGCCCTAGCCAGATAGTCTAAAGCATGGTCGGCAGAAGTCCACTGATTGAGAGTCATAGCTCAGCCTTGAAATAAGGGGCGCTCAGTTTGTCTCACCTGTCTCGGTTAAAAAACTTTAGTCAATTAGCCGCTGCGAGAATAGTAGCGCGATCACCTCAGCCGTTGCCGGGGCGCAGCGATCGCGATCGCCATATTGCAGCCAAGCCAGTTCTTCAATTTCTGAGTCAGGCTGTAGCACTCCGACAAATTCTGCCCGATAGCAGGTCAGACACACCCAAGCCGGTGGGCGATACCCATGAGCCGGAGCCTCAATTGTTGCCCAAAGCTGCCAAGATGATTGAGACAGCTCAACCCGCAACTCCTCGCGGACCTCGCGGGATAGGGCCTGCCAGTCTGACTCACCCGCCTCTGGTTTCCCCCCTGGCAAATAAAACGCATCTTTACCTGCAGAGCGGACGCAGAGAAGTCGGCGAGCTTTCACATAGACCCAGCCAACAGCTTTAATGAGCATGACTGATACAATTTGCGGTTTTCCGTAGTTTCACTGAGCTAACGTAGAATTCAGCGCTCAAGACTTTAACTAAAGTTATTGAAATCTTACCAACTCTTTATGCCTGAAAAGCCCTTATTCGGGCACTCTAGAGATAGGCGCCACACACAACTCTACTGACTATGAGAAAGGTATTTTTAA
>JAAHIC010000623.1 GCA_010671965.1 Leptolyngbya sp. SIO4C5 | reverse complement strand
TCTCACCGTCAGATGTGTCAGAAACTAGGCAGTGTTCAATGGCGAACTGACACATCTGACGGTGAGTTCTTCATTCATCCGCTAATTGTCGGCGGCAGCGCCAATCGTCAGACCGGGCAAAAAGTTCAGGTACCCGTCAAAACTTTGAAAACTTTAGAGGAAGCTCATGGCTTTACCTTTTCAGCGCTAATTTTAGATATTGAAGGCGGTGAACATGATTTTTTGGTCGAAAATGCAGCTGATCTCGGCCACATCAAAACCATTATCGTGGAATTTCATGACTGGATTATTGGCAAAGAAGCGATCGCCATCTGCACCAACTTGCTCTCTAGCAATGGATTTCACTGCGCCTTCAAGCAACAATGCGTCGAAGTCTGGCAGCGCTAGCCCTATTTCATCATGAAGCCTGATTTTATTTGTATTGGTGCGATCAAGAGCGGCACTACCTGGCTGCATCACAATTTGCAGCAGCATCCCGAAATTTGGCTGCCGCCCATTAAAGAGCTGCGCTATTTCAATGAGCCGGAATATAACCTGATGGGGCGTCTGTTTGGCAAAGATCAAAAGCGCTATGAATACTGGCGGATGCAGGTTAGGTTTTTCTGGCAAGACAAGCGAGCTTGGCTGCGTCCCGGCCATCTGAGCTGGTATCTAAACTACTTCTTTATGCCGCGCAGTCCTCAGTGGTATAGCTCTCTTTTCAATTGGGGACAAGCCAAAATCACAGGAGATATTACGCCGCTCTATGCAACGATGCCAGAAAGCAATATTGCCGTCCTTCAAAAGGACTTTCCTGACATCAAAATCATCTACATTCTCCGCAGCCCGGTTGAGCGCACCTGGTCGCATATTATTCTCAGATGTATCAGCTTAGTTAACTGGCAGCCCCAAAATTTAACTGCAGAAATCGTCAGAAAAATAGTTTTTGAGCGGGACTTGCAAGATAAGTGGCTTTTCGCCAATGGTCAGTACATCAAAAATTTAGAAATTTGGGAACGCTATTTTAGCCCTGAGCAAATGCTGATTGGATTTTATGATGATCTAAAACGAGAGCCAAAGCTGTTCTTAAAAAGAATTTATCAGTTTTTAGGCGTTGACAATATGGACTTTTACCAAACCGATACGCTAGCTACTCAGTTCAATCAAAAGCCGATTCAGCTACCTATTCCGTCAGATATTGAGGCAATTTTTTCTACCTACTACCTAGAAGAATTAGAAAAGCTAGAGCACCGTTTCGGAGGTGTGACCACAAGCTGGCTGGAGCGATCGCGGGCTGTCCTGGAAAAGGAAAACTCTAGTTGCCAAATAGAGGGTCAATAAACGATGCCGGAGGGCGCGTCAGGCGAAGCCGTAACGCACCGTTCGGTAAGGCTTTGATGCATGACTAATATTTATGTCGCTGAGATTTGCCAATCGTGCTAGCAAACTTTAGATTTCCGCATCAAGGGGTAGCTGAAGCCTTTGCAGCAGCGCAAGTGTTGTTGTATAAGGCTTCTCCCAGTCTGCAACACTACTTTTACAGTTTGCAAAAACATGTGGGCTTCAGTCCTGATTCCTTCCCCCAAACAGTCTATACACCACCGCTAAGACGACTCTCAGCCCTAGCTAGAACTGCGCAAAGCCTGACTACTGCAGTTCCTAAACGGCGCTATCGAGCTGATGTGGTCGTCTGTGGTATCTGGCTATGGGCGCGGCAGCAAGAAGACGAGCTAATCATTCGCTTGTTGCAGAGTCTGCTGCAGCAAGACATTCAGATTTTATGTCTGCTGCACAAGGGGATTAGCGTTGGGATTGCCCGCAAATTGCAGCAGGCCACAACTGGGCAATCTCTGCCTGGACGGCTGGATTTTTTAGACCCTGCCGGAAGACTAGGACGGCTAGATGCCCGCTTTCATCTAGGCATGGCGCGGCAGCGATCGCGAAAAGACTTTGAGCGCGTGCGTCAGATTCTGGCTCCGCACGGTATCTATGTGTATGACAGTGCCCTGCCAGAATTTGAGTGGGCCGCCGCCCGTTTAATGGAGTGGGAAGCATGGGCACCCCAGATTGAGTTTGAAACCGCTATAGTTCGCTGTCACTGGCTGCCTTTGTGCAGCGCCGTGGCGCAGACCGGGCTGCAGCGTCATAAGAAAGTCGTTACGCTACAGCAAGGTGTGGTGGGACATAGCTTAGACATCCCTATTCTGGCGCACCAGTATCTTTGCTTTGGGGACAGCTCAGCCCAGCTCCTTAGCCAGATGGAGTCCACTTTTGCCGATGCGACTCAGCGAGAAACGGTCTGCCAGGAATATGTACCTGTGGGATCTCTGTTTGATCCCGTTGTGGACTTGAGCCATAATTTCAGCCGGAAAACAGTTTTGATTCTCGATCAGTCCACTCGCTGGGCCACTCATCTGTATGGTTTAGCTGAACAGGAGGCAGCCCTGCGGCATCTGGTAATGATGCTGTGTCAGCAGGCAACTGACCTGAAGCAAGTCATAGTGCGGCCCCATCCGGCAGCGGCAGACCGGCAGCAGTGGCCGCAAATTGCCGCCCAGTTTCCCGATCGCTGCGAGATTTCTGCTGCTGCCTACAGTCTGACAGACGATCTGCGCCGCGCCTCTGTGACCGTTAGTCTGTTTAGCGGAGCCTCGGTAATCGCGGCAGCTAGCGGACTGCCTTCGTTCTTTGTCAGCACGCCCAACGGCTACTACACTCAGGATTTAGCCTGCTGCGCGTCTCAGTTTTTGCCGCCCGAAAAACTGAGTAGCATTCTGGCGCAGCTCTGTACTAGTGAGACTTTCTATGCCGACTGGCAAGCTCAGTGCCGCCAACAGGCAGCCGCTTACTACGCCCAAAATCAGACCTGCCGGTTTGACCCAGCTCTCATCAAAAAGATTTTGGCTAAGGACATATGCGATTAGGGATCTATTCGACTATCAACGGTCTGGCCTGGGGAGCCTCGGAGCAGCTTTGGTCACAGGCCGCTCTGGTACTACAGGCTCAAGGGCATCAGCTGGGCGTGAACTATCCGTGGTACCCAGACTGTCTAGAGCGGCTGGCCGAACTTCAGGCACAGGGAGGAACCATTTTTTGGCGGCAGCGACCCGTAGGCGGCGTGGCCGAGAAGGTACGTTTTTTCTTCTACAAGGTACTGCTAACCCTAGAACGCCAGCATGATCGCTGGTTGTTGCAGTTCGCGCCGGATTTCGTATTGATTTCCGTCAGCTATCACACGGAAGATGTCAGCATTGCCAAAGCCTGCCTGCGTCATAACATTCCTTTTGCCATCTTGCTGCACTGTGCCAGCCCCATCGACTGGATTACGCACTTTCAGGGGATTATCTACAATCTTTGCCTGCGGCAGCTTTGCCGCCAGCAGCGTTT
>JAAHIC010000622.1 GCA_010671965.1 Leptolyngbya sp. SIO4C5 | reverse complement strand
GATCCTAACGGTCAGGGCAATGCGGGAGAGAGCTATGTCATCTTTGGCAATCCGCTAGGATTTGGCTCCAGCTTGGATCTGACCACCCTCAATGGCAGTAACGGCTTCGTGATTGAAGGGGTGGTTCCGGGTGATGTTGCTGGCGGCAGCGTCAGCGGCGCTGGCGATGTCAACGGGGACGGAATTGACGATCTGATTGTCGGCTCTAGCGCTAACGCCAACGGCTTAGTGAATTCAGGTCGGAGCTATGTCATCTTCGGTCGTCAATCCAGTCAGGCGGTACCCCTGGTTAAGGGTGAGCCAGCGACTATTTATGTCGATGACAGCAATACCGTTGTTGGCAATGCTTTCCAAGCAGGAGAAACATACGGCGGTGAACTGTTCAGCAATACTGATGGCACGGCTAATGCTGACGATGTCATTCAGGGAACTGCTGGGGATGATGACATCTGGGCTGGCTCAGAAGGCAGCGACATTATTGACGGCGGCGCGGGTAACGACACCATCGGCTTTGGAGCTGGGGATGCCTGCGTGATCGCCGGGACAGGAGATGATTTTGTCTACGGCGTTGAGGCTGGCGGCGGCAGCAACATCATTGACTTGGGAACCGGAAACAACCAATTCTGGGCTGCTGTGGGTGACCACACCATTACCAGTGCAGGCAATGGCAATAATCAGATTGGCATTGGTCTAGGGGATGATGACGTCACTACCGGAGACGGCGACGATTTTGTCTACAGCGTTGACGGTGGAGGCGGCCAAAATAGCCTCGATCTAGGCAATGGTGACAATAGCATTTGGGCTGAAGGGGGCAGCTACGATATTGTCACGGGTACTGGGGCCGACGCGATTGGCTTAGGAACGGGTAACGATACGGTGAGAGCCGGTGACGGTGACAACGTTATCTATACAGTCGAGGCGGCGACGGCAGGGGATAAAGACATCCTCACTGGCTCAGGCAGTGACTATATTCAAACAGGGGCAGGCAGCGATCGCCTTGATAGCGGCTTAGGCAGCCTCAACACCCTCATTGGCGGCGGCGGCGTAGACACCTTTGTGATGCGCGACGGCACCTATAACTATATTGAGGACTTTGAAATCGGCACTGATGCGATCGAGCTAGCAGGGCTGGCCTTTGCTGAGCTGAGCTTTAGCCAAGGTACCGGAGATGCGAGTACCGATGCCTTCATTAGCGTCAACGATACGATTGTGCTGCAGGCAGCCAATACGGATGTCACAGCGCTTAACAACGTGAATAACTTTATCCCAGCGTAATTTTGATGCCCGCTCAGCGCTGTGGCTAACAACAAGGGCTGGGCTGCCGCGATCGCGGCAGCCCAGTCTGATGCCTGCCCTAGAGATGGGTTTAGGCGGAGCAATTTCTTTCAAATTGCATAGAATCTGCCGATCATTCCCCGATACTATGAGGTGGAAGCGCATTTTACATGCGGATTCTGTTGCTAAGCTGAGGCCAAACGTGCTGCTCTCTAAAGGGTTTGAAGTTGAGATCTACACTGGGACACCTGCCGGAGAAGTGGTGGGACTCTCAGATCGCATCGTCAGCGACTTGGACGGATTTGTACGCGAACCCGACAGCCGCAATGTCGAGTACACAACGGCCCCTCTGTATCAGTATGAGCAGCTTCTCTGCGCCCTCGTTAGACCCCGGCAGCGGCTGAGAGCCTATCTGCAGCAGCTTGGAGACTATACTTTGATTCCGGGCAGCACCTTATCTTTGGGCGGCAGCGATCGCTTTTATCGCTCTGACCCCAGCAATCCTTATCACACCTACATTGAGCAGACCTACGGCACCAAGGTCGTTACAGCCAGCATCCATATCAATATCGGCATTGCTGATCTAGAAGTCCTCATGCGAGCCTGCCGTCTAGTGCGGGTAGAGGCTCCCCTCTATCTGGCGCTGACTGCCTCTTCCCCTTTTCTGCTGGGACGCCCCACCGGACATCACTCCACCCGCTGGCACGTATTCCCCAAAACGCCGCCTCAAGTCCCCCTGTTTGAAAGCCACGCTCACTTCGTCCGCTGGACGGAAGAACAGCTTGCCAGCGGCGGCATGAAAAATGTCAGGCACCTTTGGAGTTCGGTGCGCCCTAACGGCGATCGCCGTCCCTATAATCTCAATCGCCTAGAGCTGAGAATTTGCGACCTGGTAGTGGATCCAATCTCCCTTTTAGCCGTGACCGCTTTGTTAGAGGCCCGGCTGCTGCAGCTCATGGCAGATCCGAGCCTAGATCCTTTAACCCAAAGCCAGCTCCCTGAGCGCGATCGCGCCCAAACCCTAATCGAAATCACAGACAGCAACGAAACTGCTGCCGCCCACCGCAGTCTAGAAGCTGAGCTACGCCACTGGCAGAGCGGCCAAAAGATCTTAGCAGCCGACTGGATTCGAGAACTTTACGAACAAGTGTGGCCGATGGCCAAGCAGCAGGGAATTGCCTGCTTCTTGCTGCCCCTGAAAAAAATCCTGCGCCAGGGCAATGAAGCCCAGCAGTGGATTGAGCAATACAACCGAGGACAAGACTGTCAGACAATTCTCAAGCAGGCGATCGCGGCCACTGAACAGCAGGAAGGCGCTTTAGAAACCGATCTACTCTGCCAGCCTGTTGCCGCCTAAAAAACTGAAGGACTGATGAGTCCCTTCCCAGCGCTGATGGAACTGTGCTCAGCCGCGATGACTGCTATCAGTCCTTGTGCCGCCTCTAGATAGGCGCTAGTTACCTAAAGCAGCATGATTCTGCTTTAAACTGCGATCGATAGCGAATCCTGATAGATGTCTTTAAGGAAACAAATCTGTCTGTCGCCTGTCTTCGTCTTGCTCCTCCTTGATACAGACTGCCGTTGGAATGCCCAAAGTTGTTCTAGTTAATCCTCTAATTCCGCCTAATACAGGCAATATTGCGCGAACCTGTGCCGCTACCGGCACGGAGCTACATCTGGTAGGCCCGTTAGGCTTTGATCTCAGCGATCGCTACCTGAAGCGGGCCGGGCTGGATTATTGGCCCTATGTGAACTTAAAAACTCACAGTTCTTTTGCGGCCTTTACAGCCTATTGCCAGCAGCAAGCGCCCGGACGCTGGATTGGCTTCAGCACTTCAGGACGATGCAGCTATACTCGTATCTGTTTTGAGCCAACTGACTGGCTATTATTCGGCAGCGAAACTCAAGGACTAGCTCAGGAGATTCTGCACAGCTGTCATCAGGTGGCTCGTATTCCGATGGCTGAGAAGAGAGTCCGCAGCCTCAATCTCTCTGTCAGCGTAGCGATTGGGCTGTTTGAGTCTTTGCGCCAGCTCGATCAGTTGTCGCTTGAGCCAGAGTAATGTCTGAGATAGATCTGCTTCAACTTTTTCCTTTA
>JAAHIC010000621.1 GCA_010671965.1 Leptolyngbya sp. SIO4C5 | reverse complement strand
CCCTAGCGCGGCATCAGCGAGTAGAGATTCCATCCACGAAAATGACCCGCAGTATCGCTCACGTACTGAAGGAAGAAGGCTTTATTGCCGACTTTGACGAGGCCGGAGAAGGCGTGAAGCGTTTCCTGGTTGTATCTCTGAAATACAGGGGTAAAACTCGTGAGCCTATTATTAAAAATCTGACTCGCGTCAGTAAGCCTGGCTTACGAGTCTACTCTAACCGCAAGGATCTTCCTAGGGTTTTAGGCGGTATCGGCATTGCCATCATTTCAACGTCTAGCGGCATAATGACCGATCGCGATGCTCGTCGTCGTGGCATTGGTGGAGAGGTGCTTTGCTATGTCTGGTAGGTTGTTACGGTCGTTCCTCGATATTCAGTACTCTGTCGTAGGCGATCGCCGTTTAGGAGGTATTTGTTCCCATGTCTCGAATTGGTAAGCGCCCTATTTCCTTGCCGAACAAGGTGACTGTTGCTATCGACGGTCAGCATGTGGCTGTGAAAGGGCCTAAAGGAGAACTTGATAGAACGCTGCCAACAGGGGTCAGCGTCATGCAAGAAGGCGACACGATTGTTGTGAATCGCAATAATGACTCGCGACTTTGCCGCCAGCGGCACGGTCTTTGTCGTACCCTGGTTGCCAACATGGTGGAAGGTGTTTCTCAGGGCTTCCAAAAGCGCTTAGAAATTCAGGGAGTTGGCTATCGCGCGCAGGTACAAGGACGAACCTTGACCCTAAGCCTTGGCTATAGCCATCCAGTGCAATTTGAGCCGCCCGAAGGAATACAGTTTGCAGTTGAAGGCAATACCAACGTTACCGTTAGCGGCATTGACAAAGAAATTGTAGGCAACATGGCTGCCAAAATTCGGGCTGCTCGTCCACCAGAACCCTACAAAGGCAAAGGCGTTCGCTATGCGGGTGAGGTAATTAGACGCAAAGCTGGTAAGGCAGGGAAGAAGTAACTTATGAAAATTTCTCGTAAACAACAGACGCGGCGGCGTCATGCGCGTATTCGACGCCGATTCAAAGGTACCTCTGAGCGACCTCGGCTCGCCGTCTTTCGCTCTAACCTGCACATCTACGCTCAGGTGATTGACGATACTCAGCATCGGACTTTAGCCGCAGCTTCAACGCTAGACACCGATTTGAAAGCTACTCTAGAGAAAGGTGCCAACAAAGACGCCTCGGCCCAGGTGGGCAAGCTTATTGCTGAGCGAGCCTTACAGCAAGGCATTAAGCAGGTTGTGTTTGATCGCGGTGGCAACCTTTATCATGGCCGAGTCGCGGCTTTGGCAGATGCAGCTAGAGAAGCGGGCCTAGATTTTTAACCCAAATTTTTCGACTATAACTTTCGCACAAATTTTTAGGTTTAGAGACTATGGCGAATCGTCGCAAGAGCAATCGTAGTAAGGAAAAGGAAACGGATTGGCAAGAGCGAGTCGTACAGATTCGCCGCGTCACCAAAGTAGTCAAAGGGGGTAAAAAGCTAAGCTTTAGGGCCATTGTCGTTGTTGGCAATGAGCGCGGTCAGGTAGGCGTGGGTGTCGGAAAAGCCAGCGACGTTATTGGTGCCGTCCGCAAAGGCGTTGCCGATGGAAAGAAGCACATTGTGGATGTGCCGCTGACTAAATCTAACTCTATTCCCCATCCTACTTATGGTGTCGGTACGGGCGCTAAGGTTATGATGCGGCCTGCTGCTCCTGGAACAGGGGTAATTGCTGGTGGGGCGGTGCGGACGGTGCTAGAGCTGGCCGGTGTTCGCAATATTTTGGCAAAGCAGCTAGGTTCAGATAACCCTCTAAGCAATGCTAGAGCCGCTATCAGCGCCCTGTCTGCTTTACGGACGCTTTCAGATGTGGCTGAAGAAAGAGGCGTCTCGGTTGAGAAACTGTACGTATAGCTAGAAGAAATTTACTTTGCTGCATAGAGGATTGATTGATGAGACTACAAGACGCTCAGCCTAAGCCAGGCTCCAAACGGCGCAAGCGGCGGGTCGGTCGCGGTATTTCGGCTGGACAAGGCGCAAGCGGCGGCTTTGGTATGCGAGGACAAAAGTCGCGATCGGGACGCAGCACACGGCCTGGCTTTGAGGGCGGGCAGCTTCCTCTCTATCGGCGGTTGCCTAAGCTCAAGCATTTTCCCATTGTCAATCAGAAGCGTTACACCATCCTGAATGTAGGTGCTTTAGATGTGCTGGCTGCTGACACTGAAGTGACCTTGGAATCGCTACTAGAGGCAGGTCTGCTAACGACCGAAAACGGTCCTCTCAAAATCTTGGGAGACGGGGAAATTTCTAAGGCATTGACGGTTAAAGCCGCTGCGTTTACTCGCTCTGCTCAGGAAAAAATTCAGGCGGCAGGCGGTAGCTGCGAAGTGATTTAGTTTTTGGGACTCCTGGCATCTTGTCGGATCGGCAGAGGCCAGCGCTGATTTATTCTGTAGCCAATTGTCGCTAGTATAAAGACATCGAAGGTGATCGCAAGCACAGGTAGAGGTACTACACATGGTCGTTAGTCGCGGCAAGTCGCCTAATGCACAGGAAACGTTTATGCAAATGGCTCAGGCCGCAGGTCTAAGAAGCCGTTTGTTGGTAACGCTGGGACTGCTGATTTTAGTTCGCTTGGGGGTTTTTATTCCCGTTCCCGGAATTGACCGGGTCGCGTTTAATCAGTATCTCCAAAGCAACAGCGTTGGTGGCGTACTTGGATTTGTTGACATCTTCGTGGGCGGCGGGCTTTCAGCGCTGGGTATTTTTGCGTTGGGTATTCTGCCCTACATTAATGCATCCATTATTCTGCAGCTCTTGACTGCAGCAATCCCAGCCCTAGAGGATCTGCAAAAAAATGAAGGGGAGGCCGGACGCCGTAAGCTGTCTCAGATTACGCGCTATGTGGCTCTGGGCTGGGCAGTTTTGCAGAGTACGCTGCTTTCGTCATTCCTGCTAATGCAGTTTGCTAGCGAGCCGGGCGTTCCTTTTATCGTGGAAACGGTTTTGGCTTTGACCGCAGGCTCTATGTTCGTCATGTGGGTAGGCGAGCTGATCACGGAAAAAGGTGTGGGCAATGGCGCTTCGCTGCTCATTTTCGTCAATATTGTTTCTTCGCTGCCGCGATCGCTAGGGCAGACAATCGATTTGGCTCAGAGCGGCGATCGCAGTATCGTAGGCGGTATTCTGATTCTCATGCTGGTTTTCCTAGCTATGATTGTCGGCATTATTTTTGTGCAAGAAGGAACGCGGCGAATTCCCATCATTTCTGCCCGGCGTCAGGTTGGTAGAAAACTATATCTAGAGAAAAGTAATTATCTGCCTCTCCGGCTCAATCAGGGCGGCGTAATGCCGATTATTTTCGCTTCAGCCGTACTGGTCATTCCCATTTCTTTGACGCAGTACATTGCA
>JAAHIC010000620.1 GCA_010671965.1 Leptolyngbya sp. SIO4C5 | reverse complement strand
TTTCCATTAGTTCGACTTCCGAAGAAGTTCAAAGTTTAACTTGGAGTCTCTTAACCAAGAGCCTGCTCAGTAGGTTTCCATTAGTTCGACTTCCGAAGAAGTTCAAAGGGTCGGGTTCTAGAACCCTTGCCCTACCTGCATTCTACACCCCCATTTTCGTTGGGGTCTACCCATTGCCCTCACAAATGAGAAAGACTCGCAATAAGGACCTGTGGAAAACGTCTGTATCCCTTGCATATCAGTGCACCCGCTGGGTTTAACGAAAGAATGCGGGTTTTGACGATCGCTAGACTCCGAGAAGAAATAGAGCATTCTGAAGCTTTTGAATGGTAAATGGGTTTAATCAGGCTAAATCGTGGCTGACGCCTGAAAATGAGGATTTCCCTACTCGACTTCATCCAAATCAATTCCCAGATCCTGTAGTTTGGCGATCGCCCGTTCCAGTTTTTGCTGAGCCTGATCACGTTCTTGTTGAGCCTGATTATGCTCCTGAAAAAGTTCCTCTGGATCTTTGAACAGTTCTCCATTAGGGGAAAACAGCGCTAGCCCATCCTCGAACATCTCAAACCGGATACCCAGTATCGGCGAAGTCCAGGGCAAATTCAGCGGCGTCAGTAACGTAGGCCACTCTTCTTGGCTCTGCCGCGTCAAACCCAAAAACTCAAAACTGTCAGGGTCATAGAAGTACATCTCCAACACGCCGTATCGGTCATAGAAAGCTTGCTTCTGAGAGATTTCCGTCGCTGTATTACTCGGCGAAATAATCTCAAACACCACCTGTGGCGCAACGCCTGCCTCCTCCCACTGCTTATAACTACCCCGGTCGCCCGCTGGACGACCTAGCACGACCATCACATCAGGGGCTTGCGCTGGCACAGGGGGGCTGTCTACCTTAACCGGATACCACAGTAAATCTCCCGCTACAAAAGCAGTTTTATCTTTGAGCAGCTGCCTCAGATTAGTCACCAAACGCACAATCCAACGGTACTGCTGAGTGTTGTCTGCCATTGGTTGACCGTCGGCATCAGGATATAAGACATCAGGGCTTGCGGCAGTTTGAACCATAATCTAATTCCTGCGACCCACTCCTGTCCAATCTAACTTACCCTCGCTTCCAACCAGTCAAAGATCTGCTCTAGCTGAGGCGTTGTCGCCAATCCATACTGCCACAGCACCATCGGCAGTAGATTTGGCGTCGCAGCCGACTGCCGCAGTCCCAAAGCAATCGCTTCTGACGGAACCGCTAGTTCTTGCTGCAGATATTCAACTAGCTGGGCCTGCTGACTCATCGCATCTTCCTGCCTGTTACAGCTCGCTGGGCGTAGTATAGCCGTCAAAGGTGAAATTTCTGAGTAGTCTGTCTCTCTTATGGAAGTCAATCCCGCATTCATGCTAAGTCGGCACGGGTAATTGCCGTTTGAGTGGTGACAACAATGTGTTGAACGATGGCTACTGGTGCATCGGATACTGAAACAGGATAACCTAGGCGCTGAAAGGTTTTAAGCAAATGAGAAACCCAATGTAGGCAGCTTGGCCTTTCGTGAACTGCTGGGCCAGATCGCGTTCTTCAGCAGTCGGGCTATGGATGATTTCCAGTTCCCGTTCCATGGGATAGCTCTTCAGGCGAGGGTAGGCAGTATCTGACACAGTCGGCACAGTCGTTCTCCTTTTACAGGGGTTTGAAGGAGACTATCAGATTTCGATCAGGGCCACATCTAGGTCGCTTAGTGGGTCGCAAAACAGCGCTGTCTCAGCATCGTCTCATAATTGGATCTATTGCTATACTAACTCGCCGTCTTTCTCAACCAATACCCCGCAAGGGGACGGAAACCGTATATTGCTCATCCGATACGTTTCCACCACTCAAATTGACTTTCTCAACCAACAATATCGCTTGACAATGCATAAAAGCTTGTCTCAAATCTTGATAGGAATAAACAACCTACTTCAGATCTTCTTCGTTTAAGAAAATCAGTATGCAATCTGACAGCCTTGATGAACAGCTTAAAAAGTTGGCCTTGACAGCTAAGGCACATCCTCTTAAGTCGCCGTCTCGTCGGCGAGCCTTAGCTGAAATCTACAGCATCCTGCAGAAGCCTGGCATGCTAAATCGTCGCCCAGGAATACATTCTCAGGTCTGGGATGAGGTCAGGCGAGATATATTAGTCTATGCTTGTGAAAAGATTGACAACTATGATCCAGACAAAGGTCGCTTTTTAGATTGGGTTAATGGAAACTCGAAATGGCGACAGCATGATGCGGAGATTGAGTTCAATCGTCCTCCTTATCTCTCACTCGATAACCCTTTAACCTTTGGTGGTGACCCAAGAAGTTGGCAAGAACTAAATCTTATCTCTGCATTCGGCTCAGATGATCATCCAGACTTTATCTCACTCCAGCTACAAAGGTTGTTTGAAGAGGATCCAGATGGTAGATTTGCATCTGTTCATGTTAAGGACCATCCAGAAGTTACGTTTCAATCTCTTTTACTACGAAAAATTTACGGTGTACCTTACAGAGAAGTAGCAGAACAGACTGGAATCTCTATATCCACACTGTCTAGTTTTTACCAACGTAAGCTTGCAGAATTTTCTTCCTATATTCGTGATTATTTAAGGAACGATTGAAGTTCAACTGTAGACGTTGGTAAAGTAAGGATTTTAACAAAATGGAAACTTTTTTGGTTGATATTCCACTCAGTATTCGCCGCCGTGCTAAAGAGATTGCCAACCGGCAACAGCAGTCAGCGCAAGCAGAAGTTGTGTATCTCAATAATCTAGCTGTTTATGCTACTCACGTGTATATGCGATGCCTAGGTATTCCTGTAGATATAGAGCATAGTGATAGTCAGAATATTTTGTTTCAAACTCTGCTAAATACGGCAGCTTTGATGCTTAGCGGGTTAGGCAAGGTAGAGTGCCGTCCGGTTGCTTCTGGTGCTGAAGTAATGTACGTGCCGGAGGATGTGTGGGGCGATCGCATTGGCTATATCGCAGTTCAACTCAATGAAGACCTATCTACAGCCACCTTGCTAGGGTTTGTGCCATCAGTGGACAGTCAAGAGATTCCACTGACAAAGTTAGAGTCTCTGTCTCTCTTTTTAGATCGATTAGAGGCTTTGGAACTTGAGTGGCAAGCAGAACCTCAGCCTATGGCAGCGGCAGAAAGAACCTGGTCACTCCATCGCGAGACCGTGAGTGACTTAGGTCAGTGGTTGAACCATACTGTGGAAACCGGATGGCAGATCATCGAAGATCTGATTGATAATTGGCCAGCTTTTCAGACAGAACCAGCGATCGCCTTTCGTCAGTCTACAGTTTCACAAAGCTCGGCAGATAAAGATGTCATTCAAGTTGGATTACTTTGCCACATTGAATGACATCTTTATCTGCCGAGCTTTG
>JAAHIC010000062.1 GCA_010671965.1 Leptolyngbya sp. SIO4C5 | reverse complement strand
TCCATGAGCTGTTGGGCTTTGGTCAGCAAGTCGGCATAGCCAGCCGGAAGCTGAGAAGTCGTAGCTTGATCAAGGGGGGCAAACAGGGGGCTAGCTGGCTGAGCTGCGATCGCGGGCGTCAATTCGGTTAGCAGCGCTACGATGATACCCAGCCCCCAAGTCTTGAACTGCATGGCGAAAGTCCTCTTTGAAGGTGCTCTATGGCAATGTGTTTCGCTAGCAGAGAGACTTATTCAATTCTGGCAAGATTGAAACGCGTGCTACGGACTGACAAAGCTCATTCATGGTGTCATAGAGAGCAGCTCAAGCAGGTTGAGCGAAGCCGAAATTTAGCTGGGCAGCACATGCAGCAGCGAATTAATTCGCTCGCTTTGACGCACATCCAGAACCTTAGGAAAAGACAGCTCTAACACAATGGCTTCAGCCGCATGGGTAATTTCATCTACTTGAGCAATGAGTCGGGTTGCCTCAGCAGTATCTTCGTCGCTAATTAAGATCCCTACAGGTTGACCTGTTGCTAGAATTTCGGGATGAATGATTGCCGCATAGCTGCTGTGCAAGATGAGCTGTAGGGTACGACTGTTAATTTGACTGGCGATCGCAGACATATAATGTCCCTGCGTATACACCTGAGCCGACACCTGAATCTGCTTGCGAATCGGTGTGGGTTCAGCGGGTTTGAAGTCCTGGAACGCCCGGGCCAAGCTAGTCAGCAAAAACACAACGGACTTTAGCGGTCTATCCACATTCGCGCGGTGCTGAGAATACCACTCGTTGACATCAGAATAAATCACCAGGACTAACGCATCTTTCTGCGCCGAGGTCATATCTTCAAAAGCGATCGCCACGACAACTTCATCATCCCCGCGAGGAACCACTCGGGTCACGTGCCCTTTCAGAAAGGCGCGAGAAACGGTGTCGCCATGCAGTTCAATATCAATGCGATCGGCTAAATTAGGCCAGCTATTTAAAATCACCTGAGCTCCAGACTCGCTAACGTCCAGCGTTTTGCCGGTAAAGGTTTGATTCCCTGAATAGAGCACCGCCGATAACTCTCGCCCTAAACGATGGGCTTGACGAAGCTGCGGCTGTTCTAAGGCCACCAGAATGGCAGCCAACAGTAGACCAACATTGACGACACACCAAGCGGCGTTGATCAAGACTGCATCTGAGTCTTGTAACCCCGTCAAAAGCCAATAGGGAACCGACAGTAGCGAAACTAGGCTGAGAATGCCAACCCCCAGCAAGGCATTGACAGAGGTCCAGTCGAAGGAACGGCGGGTCACCTGGAGTCCTTTTTCGGTCACGTTAAATGAGCCTAGCCGAGGATTGATCAGGGCCATAAAAGTGACCAAGCCATCCTGAAAGGCTAAGGCATATTCAAAGATTTCGTTCCAAAAAGAAAATCGAACTCCTTTGTAAATAACGTAGTTGGCGTTGAGCGCCAAGACAATGGAGGGCAGAGCATAGGTCAGGGTCTCTAATCCCAAACCTCGCACCGCATTGACGCCAAATAGCAAGAAGGCAATCGGCGCGATCGCATACATCAAGCGTGGAAAGCCAAAGAAGAAGTGGGTCGTCGCTGAGGTATAGCAAATGCGCTGAGGCAGGGTCAGCTTACGGTTAAACAGCGGCCACTCTAGGCGCAGAATTTGAGCCATGCCCCTGGCCCATCGCACCTGCTGACCGATATAAGACGAAAATTTTTCGGGGGCTAGGCCCGCTACCATGATTTTGTCGTAGTAGACTGTCTCATACCCTAGTTCATGCAGTCGCAAAGAGGTGTGGCAGTCTTCCGTCACAGTTTCAACCGCAATTCCGCCCACTTCCAGCAAGTGGTTTTTACGAATGATGGCAGCCGAGCCGCAAAAAAAGGCTGCATTCCAGAAATCATTTCCTTTCTGCAGAATTTTGTAAAACAGCTCATTGCCGACAGGAACCTGTCCCTGGGTTAAAAGATTGCGCTCAAAGGGATCTGGGTTGTAGAACCAGTGAGGCGTTTGCACCAGAGACACTTTTGGATTTTGGAAGAAGCCTACTGTATGCTGCAGAATACAGCGGCTGGGAATGTGATCGCAGTCCAAAATTAGAATCAGCTCGCCGCCGGTACGCAGCATGGCGTGATTGATATTGCCAGCTTTGGCGTGATCGTTGTTGTCTCGCGTCATCAAGTGACAGTTCAGCTCCTGACAAATCTGTCGCAGGATTTCTCGACGCTCCGGATATTTACGACCGTCGTCTAAGATATAGACCTGTTTTTTATCAGAGGGATAGTCAATGGCGAGGGCGGCTAAAGCCGTTTTACGGACAATTTCGACATCTTCGTTATAGGTGGGAATGTAAATATCTACCTGAGGCCACTGCTTGAGCGGGATTGTCGATAAGTCAATCGGCTGCCGCTCGCGGATCTTGAGGGTCTGAAAATACGCCAAAATCAGCGTCACGATAGCATAAAGCTCAGCCCCGTAGAGCAGTACGCTCAGCACTGAGTTCAGCCAGCCATCAAAGTTGAGAGTGTTGAAGGTGCGGTAGTAAAGGTAGCGCAGCGTTACTAGAATGCTCAGCCAGATCAGCGTTAGGTGTAGCCGTTCGCTCATCCGCTTGCTCAACTGCCGCTGCTCAAGCCCAACTAAGAACCAGCCTGCTGCAATCAGCAGCACCATCAAGAGACCTTGTTGGCCCAGGGAGAGGGGCGTCACGATTAGCGGAATGGCTAAGATGAGAGCAATCAACATCAGCCACACCACGTTGAGGCGTCCTCGGCCACCTAACGTCTTTTCGATCCAGTGAGGTATGGCGTCAATTAGGCGCACAATCCACTGCCCAGGACGATTGCGCAAGGAGGAAGATAGGTTAGACATTAAGCGCCCTCAGAATGACTTAAGCGATTGAGGTAAAGCTGAGAAACTCCGTAGAACAGGAGGGCAATCAGCACTAAACCTCCTGGAACCAAGAACCAGTTGGCCTGCAACAAGGCGATCGCCCGGCGTAGAGGATTACGACGATCTAGGGTAGTGGGGGTATTTTGACTCAGCGTAGTGACCTGAAAGCTATCGGTGATAAGCCCTGCGCCCTGCTCAGCCTGCTGCTGCACGAGCAGCGTGTCCCCGGCCATCTGCGAAAAGAGGGAGTCACGGTAAAATACCTGCTGAATCTGAGCTAATCCCACGTCGGACTGGCTGGTCAGGCCCAGCAAAATTCGCTCTGAGTTCCAGGGAGAAATCATAGCTTCGATGACGCCAGCGTTGTCAGGCAGAGCCTGAATTTGGCTGCGATCCTGGCGGCGCAGAAACTGCTGCCCCAGGGTGAACCCCGTTTGCTGCTCAAAGAGCACCGGCAGCGGAAAGCGATCGCGGCTACCAATGCCGATCAAGTGATGATTGCGACGTACCGATTCTGGCAGGCTGGTCGCTGAGTATACCTCTAGCTTGACAGCCTTGGCATCACTGAGACGACCAAGACGACTGCTGGTCTGTAGCAGCGTTAGCAGATCAGCGCGATTAGGACGTTCTGGTAGCACAAAGGCAGTTTGAGCCATGTCCTGAGGGGCGGTTAGGGGATACCCCGTTTGCAACAGTTTTAAGTTGGGCAACTGGACGATACTGGTGCGGTTGAGCTTAAAGCTGCTGTCTCCGTGTACCGTTCCCCACATGGGCTGATCAGGGACATCACCGCAGCTGATGGCGGTTTTGGGGTAGGTCAAGAACTGTACTTCTAAGATGGATGATGGCTTTACGAAGTCTGGCGGAATATTGACCGTTAGAGAATCGCTGCCGCCGTTGACGTTGCGTAGCCGCTCTCCCCCAAGTCCCTGACCGTCAAGCCGCACCGAAACTGAGGAGCGGGCGGGATTAATATTTGGCCCATAGCTGTAGTGCAGCGTGAATGTACTGCCTTTAAGGAGCTGGGTGTCCGGCAGCGCCTTAAAAGGAATCTGCACTGCGGGAGGGATAGGCAGGCCGTTGACCGTGACGTCCTGAAACGCCTGCTGCTGAGTGTTTTGGAGGTCAGTGAGCTGAAAGCGCTTGGCCTGAGGCAGATAGCCTGACCAGGCTTGGTCATCGGGAGACTCCACGTCAGCAACTTCGCTGACGAGGGCGGCCTGGCCGGTCAGGAGCGGGCGATCGCTGTCTTGAACCAAAGCCTGGGCTGCTTTGAGGACGCCTTTGGCATCATTTCCCGTAATCACCAACACGGGACTGCTGCCGTCGGCAGTCGTCGTCAGCATCACCACCCCCACGTCATTGGGTAAAACGTTGTTGGCACCGTCTAAAAGCTGATTATTTTTGAGGGCAAACGGCAGCGCGAGTTGAGATAAGAGGGGCTGATTCGCCGGCGTGCCAATGACGATGAGGCGTTCTCCCGGCGTCAGGCTCTCTAAATCTTCAACCAGACGCGTTTGAATGGAGCGGAAGTTGGTGAGGCGAGCGGCTGCGGCCTGATAGCGGGCTGCGGCCGTCAGCCACATGTCGTCAGACTGCTGTGGCTGCAGATAGGCAAGCTGATCGGCATCTAGCCCTAGCTCGTTGAGAAAAGGATAGGGATAGTTGGCTAAATCGAGCGCGATCGCCTGAGGGCGATAGTTCATGATGATGTGCGAGTCCGGCAAAATCTCCGTCCACAGCGCTGGATCGGTCGGGTCCGTACACTCAGCCGATGTGTGTTGCTGAACCTGCATCACCAGGGTGTTGTAATCCTGCAGGGACTCTGCCGGAATCTCAAACAGAACATTGCCAATCTCATCAGCGCTGCGGTTGAGAGGCAAACTACCCAGGTGGACATTGTTGAGCCGGACAGTGAGGTTAGAGCGCTCAGCGTAGAGGGCAGCCGAGTGACGAAA
Source organism: Leptolyngbya sp. SIO4C5 (assembly GCA_010671965.1). GTDB lineage: Bacteria > Cyanobacteriota > Cyanobacteriia > Phormidesmidales > Phormidesmidaceae > Sphaerothrix > Sphaerothrix gracilis. The sequence continues at coordinate 7,435 of JAAHIC010000062.1, read as the reverse complement.
GCGAATTTGCACCTTAGCCGATTCGACCTGCCAGTGCCGAGGCCGCGTAAAGCCCAGCCGGGCCTCTGACAGCACTCCCTCCATCTGCAGCGCATTACCGACAATCGGTGAGCGATTAAACTGCAGCACATACTGGCTCAGAGGAGTGAGGGTAGCAGAGTCGCTTGAGGTAGAAGCCTCTGGGGTAGGATCGGCCTCAGCTGTCGGCGCGGCAGCCTCAGGTTCAGCGGTGGTGGCAGGCGGCGTTGGCCGAGCCGCCGGACGGGGGGCTGGGGAAGCCGGGCGCGAGGGGCTGGCCTGAGGCCGAGGCTGAGCTGCCGGAGCCGGAGCCGCCGGTCTTGGAGGACTCGGTTGGACCACAGGTGCTTTGGGAGCTGGTTTAGGCAGCGCGTACTGCTGAATGACAGCATCTTCCTGTTTTTCAACAGTATCTTCTGACTGAGCCAGGCCAGGAGTCAGCTGAGTCAGCAGGACTAAACCTAGACAGGCCAAGCCCAATCCTCCAGTCCAAAGTCGCTTTGCCGGGCGATAACGCTGCCCCAAGATGATTTTTTTAAGCCAACCGCTCATAGAACTAACCTAATTAGAAAGCTGATCAAAAGGATTTATGCCGTCCCTAGGGAGGCTAACCGAGTGAGGGAGCGTTAGAAATTAACGCTGATGTCAGAAGAGGTCTTGCAAATCTGCTGCCGGAAAAAGGCCAAACCAGGCCAGATTTTGGACGTAATAGGCTTGATCACCGTCCCAAATACCGTCTTGATAGCTGGGGAGCAGCTTCTGTTGGTACAGGGCCTGAGCGATCGCTGGATCAAGTTGCTGGAAAGCTGGATACAGCATGGCGTATTGTGCGGTTGCCTCATACGGCGTCAGAGGCTGCCCCGACAGATCCATCACGGCCGGAATCTGTCCTTGGGTCTGCCAAAGGTCGCGTAAATAAGAGAGGTGACTGCTCAAAAACTGCTGAGCCCGGACATCTGCAAACCAGGCCGCATCCCAGGCAACCCGCCACCACACTCGGTAGGCATCAAAACCGTAGCGACTCTGAAGTGTTTCTCCTGCTGGAGCCGCTAAGAGCGTAGATTTCGCTAAATCTAAGACTACCCAGTCTGCAGGTAGCCCTTTAACCGAAAGCTCTTGAGTCTGCTGCAGAATGTCGTAACTGCTGTCAACCAGAGACATCCAATCGCGATCGGGATCTGTTTCTACGGCGGCAAAGAGCCGAAACGCATAGGGGGCCAGATAGGAGGGGTTGATATAAACCTGTCCGGGGCGAAGCTGAAAAGCGGCTAACGGTCCCGGCAGCAGATAGCGCCGCGTTTGACTGGCCTCTAAAGCCGGAACTGTTATGGTGGACTGGGCCCACAGGTCATCCAGCTTCTTTTGCGCTAGGTCTGAGTAATCAGACCGCTGCCAACGTCTCGCCGCTAGAATCAGAGCTGTTATTGCATCGATATCTGCATCACTGGCAAAGTTACCGTCCTGAATGCCCCAGGTTCCATCAGGGCGCTCCCCCCACTTCCAGGCCCAAAGATAGTCTCGACCGTCAGCATCACTCGGCAAGGCCGAGCGCTTTAAGTTGTTTTCAGCCCACTGCAACGTGCGCTCAAAAGTGTCCGGATCGTCGCTCAAGACAGCCCGCAGCATCGCGTAAGCCTGACCTTCGGAAACCGTTCTGCTATTGCTTTCCCAGTCAATGACTCGACCATCCGGCTGAATAAAGCGCTGGCGGTAAACCTGCCAGCTTTCACTCAGGAGCTCTGGACTAGAGATCGCTGATGCAGGATCAGACAACGGCTGCGGAGTAGGCGTAGACGAAGAAACCGTCCCTGAGGCAGAAGCCGCCGTGGACGGTGAGGAGACTGAACTGCAGCTCAGGCTGAGGCCAAGCAGCATCCAGCCTAGACCGTAAAGAAGCGGGCTGATGATTCGGGGAGTCGGTAAGCTAGAGCTGTCCCTAAAGACTCCAGTGGAGATGGCACGACGACAGGAAGGCAGCATAGGTTTGAAGAGCCAACACAGGAGTAGTGTGTAATTTGTCTAAACAGATCTGGGCAGGTCTGAAAGCGGGAACTTGCCGCAGCATCAACGGACTATTGAGGGGGAACGCAAAGAAGGGAGAGCGAACGACGGGTAAGCGATCGCGGTTACCGGAAGCCGGTCGTCGGGCTGTGGTTCATCACAGCATCACGTTTGCAAACTCAATGACAGTATGTTTTCGGAGAATGACCTGCTATACGCCTGTGGGCTAACAGAATTTGTGCGTATAAGCAGAGAATCAGGGTAGATGCTTGTTGAACAATGTTACGACCTCCGTGTAATCCCTGTGTGACTTGGTAGAGCAGCTTCAGCAACGCTTTAAAGTCTAGGGTCTTCAGCTTTAAAATCTTTCCCAATAGGGCTGAATGCCGCGCTGCTGCAGCAGGCTTTCACCAATTTGCTGAATTTGTTCTGCCACTTGTGGATTGAGCGTGCCCTGAGCCTGCTGAGTTTGCTGCCAGCGGCGCAGCTGCTGAATGGCCAAGAGGGGATACCCTTGGACCGCGTTTAGGGCCGCGAGAGAGGTCAGGGCCGTACTGCTATCTGGGTTGACGGCTAACACCTGTTCATAGAGCGCGTCTGCCTGCTGATAATTACCGCGCTGAAACTCAAGTCCAGCCAGCGCTAAAAGGGCGTCAAGATTATTGGGCTGCTGCTGCCGAATTGCGAGATAGCTCTGCTGGGCCCAGTCATAATCCCCCACCTGTTGAGCAATTTCGCCCTGCACAAAGTAGAAATCTATTGCCGTTGGATTTTGAGCAATTAGCTGAGCAATCTGGGCCTGGGCCTGACGCGGGCTAGCTTCTGCTAAAACCTGCAGCGCTCGCAGCTGGAGCTGTGCATTGCTGGGGTCAACGGCCAGCAGCTGTCGATAGAGTCCGGCGCGACTAGCACTAGGAGGCAGCGCGGTTGCTAGCGCCACTAGCTCTGCAGGCTCGGACGGGGTTGCCTGCTGTAAACCCTGCTGCAGGACAGCTTCAGCTTGCGCTTCCGTAATCAAGCCCGCCTGATAGGCGGTGGCAGCCCGGTTGATCTGATAGGCAAAGTTTTGCGGATTTTCAGCAATGAGCTGATTGTAAATCGCGATCGCCTCTGACCACCGCCCTTGACCTTGATAGAGAGTCGCCAACCCTTGCGCAGCCGCATTTCGGACCGTCTGGGTAGGAGCACTGGCCAATAGGGCCTGATACCGCTGGGCGCTCTGAGCTACGTTGCCCGCCCTGCGATCGAGGTCTGCTAGCAAAAGCTCCGCCGTAGGAGTATCCTGGCGACCCGCTGGAGTAGCTGTGTACGCCGCTAAAGCGGAACGGGCATTGGCATACTGTCCCTGCTGAGCATAGAGTTGGGCCAAGCGAAAGTTGAGAAACGGCTCGGTGCCGCTAGTAGCTGCCAAACTTTGGTAGAGAGGCAACAGTTCAACCAGCGGTGGATCAAGCCGGCTGAGGGCTTGAGACATATACCGTACCTGAACCGGGTTCGCAGGCAGATTGGGGAAGGCTGCCCGCACCTGCTGCACAAAATTAGCCTGGCTGAGGCTGCCGGTTTGATAAGCCAGAACCTGCTGCTGCAGCGCTAGACTGCTGTCTTCGGGAAAGGTTTGAGCTAGCTGCTGAGCCAGCTGAGCCGCCGCTGCCCGGTAGGCGGGCAGAGTACTGAAAACGGACAGGGCTTCCCGCTGCAGGCCAGGCGTCACCCCATCGCCACTGGTCAGGACGGCCTGGTAAAGAGCTGCGGCTTCTCGACGATAGTCAGCTTGGTCGCTGTAGCTGCCAACCGCATTTAAGGCCCGGGCCAGTGTCAGGCGTGAGTCTGTGCGGCCTCGCAACGGCTGAACAATGTCTAGGGCCGCCTGAAATTGGCGACTGGCGGCATAGGTGCTGGCTAGGGCTCCGCGAAGGCGAATTTGCAAAGTATTAAATTCGGGAGTGCGGCGAAGTTCTTGCTCTAAAACCTGAGCCGACTGAGAGAGCTGACCGCTGTCGCGCAGAGCTTGGGCGTAGGCGATCGCTGTATCTGCCTGAATTTTGCCGCCCGCGGCCAGATAGCGCTCAAAAAGGGCCAGACCGGACGTCGGATCACCGCTAAACGTATAGGCTTCCGCCGCAGGACGCAGCACATTTGGATCTGACGTTCGGGGCAACACCAAGGCATAGTCGGCCAAAGCCTGAGGAAAGCGTCCCTGATAGTAGTAGAGTTTGGCCCGCTGGGCTCTTGCTTCTAGCGCGTTAGGCGTAATTTGCAACAGGCGAGTGAGGGCACTGATGCCGAGGGGTTGCCACTCTGGCCGAAATTCACCCAGATATCCCAAAGTGCTCAAAGCCAGCTGATTATTGGGATCGATTTCAATAATTCGCTGGTAGGTTGCCAGGGCATTGGCATCTTGCCCAGCTCGACGATAGGCAATGCCCAAACCTTGCAGCGCCTCGACACTGTTGGGACGCTGCCGCACAATGCTTTCAAAAAGGGCGATCGCGTCGCTAACCCGGTCTTGGGCCAGCAGGCGGTAGCCCTGAGCTAAGCTTTCCTCGTTGGTCTGAGCGTAGGCGGCTAGGGGCGCTGTGCCGGTTTGAGGAATGCCCAGGGTTACGCCCAGAAGGGCAACACCGCAAAGGCAGAAATGATAAGCGCAAAAACGTTTTGGGGAGCCTAGTTTCATCAAAATACCTTCATCTAATCTAAAGACAGACTGGGGGTTAAATCCAAGTCCCCTTTGATGCGAAAGCCCGCAAAGGACTCACTTAAAGCATCGCGTTGCTGAAACGTAAAGCCGAGACGGATATCAGGAATTAGCTCAAAGTCATAAAAAACTTCCAGCACGTCAGGCGTCTCGCCATCGTCGCCGTTGAGATCCAGGTTGCGACCGTAGCCTACCCCCAATCGGTCATCTTGCATGAAAACATCTAGGAGATTGAATCCCACGCTGTAGGTATCTGCGTCAAAATTGGCGCTAGCGTTGTCAATGCGGCCATAACGACCAAAAAGACCTAGATTTAAGTAAGGAATAAACCACTCGGCATTGACACCGTAGGCTTCCAAGCGATCGCCGGTATTTTGAAATTGCGTATCACGAGAGCTGATGAAGGTGCCTCGCATGATTAGGTCGCCTGTGCGAAAACTGACTTCTCCGGCAAAGCCATCTAGGGCAAAGTCGGTAATATCAGAATTTGAAGAGAAAACAGCCGCACTCAGGGCAATATCATCCGTAACGGCCCACTGCACTAAACCTCCCGGACGAGAGGCGGTGACATTGGCCCCCGCAAACAGCGCTGGGTTGGTTTGAAAGGTGGGGTTGAAGAAATCCCTTGAGATATCCTTGGCAAAACTATTACGGTCAAAATATGAGGTCAAATCTAGCTGACCAAACCGAAGCCTTAAGCTAGGCACCTGCGGCAATGCAGCGGCAACATACAGCTCAGTCAGCTGAACGCCATCGTCATCGGTCAAATCGGATCCGGTGACCACATCTAGAACACCCCCCACTAAAACACTGGGCGTTAGAAAAGTTGAGCCACTCAACCGCGCCCGCGCCGATGATTCTTCCCCCTGCAGCACATAGAGCCCCTGAGCATCCAGATTGGGTTCGGTAATAGGTTCGCTCACACGCTCTAGAGCAGGTGTCGGCAACCCACTAGGCACCTGAGTCAGCGGCGTTGGGGTAGAAATTGCCGGGGGCAGCGTTGAGGGGACCGTCGAGGTTCCAGGGTAAAAATTAGCTGGATAGGTCGGTAGCTCAACAGGGGGAGGGCTGGGTAAGAGGGGCAAATCGCCTGAACCGCTGGGGGCTATGGGAACGGCTAGAGGCTGCTCAAACGGCGCGGCAGGCACAGCATAATTTGGATACCCCTGAACCGGATAGTAGGGGGTTGAGTAGGGCTGTGGCTGAGCAGCATAGGGCTGTGGCTGCACAGCATAGGGCTGCGGCTGCACAGCGTAGGGCTGCGGCAGCCCTGGAGCAGGTGGAAACGCTCCAGTCGGGCTCGGACTCCCATAAGGATAGCCATAGCCGTTGGGGAGAGCTGCCGGACTCCAAGGGCTGCCCCCAGCAGGTGGAACAGCCAAAGCCGGATTGACGCTGCCATAGGCTCCCGTATTAAAGGTGGGGACGCCAACGGGCTGATTAGGCATTGTAGCCGGCATCCAAGCCGGATAGTAGGCCTGGGGCGGCATTGCCGTCGGGCCTGCTGCCGGAGTCCCATAGGGAACCCAAACCATGACCCAGTTTCCGGCTCCAGGGGGGGCAGCGATCGCCTGAGGAGGAGCACCAGGTAACTGAGAAGCTGCCCACGGGACAGGCTGCCCCATTGGGGCTGCGTTGCTGTTTGGCAAAGCGGGGCTGGCTTGAGCAATCACGTCCCCGGTAAAACTATTGCCTAAAGTTTCTAGATTTTCTGAAGCTTCCGGGAACTCTTGTTCCAGCACTCTCGTCTGAATGTTTTCTGAATTTGCCAGTGCTAGAACCGCAGGAGAATCAGCAGAATTTGCTTCAACTGCATCAAAATTTTCCAGCCTAGCTTCCGGCAAAAAACTTGAGTTTTGCGTATTAGCTTGGGCTAATTCTGCATGACTCATGAAATAGCCGACCATTATGAGAAAAAGCGCAGATTTAGCTGTCAACCAGTTACTGGAGTAAAACCTAGGTGAACAAGTCATAGGGGCTGATTTCTCCAAAACTTTATAGGGGGGAAAAGAAAAATGGCATTTATCAAATATTGATGTTTAAGCGAAGTAATTAACAACTACTGCAGCAACGCCTCACAAAAGTTTAATATCAATAGGAACATCTTTTATTTTTTTCATCCAAGCTGTAGTAGCTTAGGCAAGCTTATGAATCAGTTTTTGACCTCTATAGTTCTCGTCTTTTTGTTACTGCTAAGTTCGGGATGTAGTCGTCTTCATGCTGCTTGGAACGGCTATCTGAATCGGGATACTGCTATTAATCTGCGGATTGATGAGATTCAGGCGATTGGTCAATCAGGTGACTTTAGCGTGCGGGGCACGACCTCTTTACCAGAAGCTACACGCCTAACCGTTGCTGCTATACGCCCTCTGACGGATGACTTGACTTCAGATACGTCTAACGGACGCCTGACCTACACCATTCTTGATCGCCGATTTACTGAGGTTGAAGCCGGACAGTGGCAGGCAGAACTGTCGCTACGGCAACCCAACGCTCAGGGATCACCGTTTGAGCCTTGGCAGCTCACTGCAGCTTTACTTCAAGAAAAGACGCTGCCCAGTCCGACGCTTTTCTTTACCGTAACCCTAGAACCTATTAGCTTGTCTCCCAACATTCAGCAGCTTTTAACCGAAGCCACCATCAATAATGGAGAATCTCAGGTGAGCTATACGGCTACGGGGGAACCGTATCTACAAATCAGCCAGTCCATGAACATTCAGG
>JAAHIC010000619.1 GCA_010671965.1 Leptolyngbya sp. SIO4C5 | reverse complement strand
ATCTACCAGCTCCACCAGCAAGCCCGCTACGCCGACCCCCTGCGCTGGACATACCCCATCGAAATTCCCGACAATCGGCTGATTTTGCAGACCGATCCGGGGGAGGTAATGGGACTATTAGTGAAGCTGATGCGAATTGAGTAGCCGCAGGACGGCAAAAGATCGGGGACGGAAAATGTGAGGAGAATAAAGGCGATACGTCTTCGGCTCAGCGTCCTTTGCGGTGGCAGGTGGGGGCAGATTGTTATCGATTTGCTAATCGGCGCAAACTTCGGTCGCGGCCCCTGCCTCTAGCTCCGTCACATCCGCTTCTAGGCAAAAAAGCTGCTGCTGCAAATCTTGCTGAGTCGCCAGCACTTCTGTCGTCTCGCTTTGGGTTCGATTCACCTGGATGAGCTGCACCAGCGTATCGAGGCAGGCATTCATCGCCGCCGCAAACTCATAGCGCGTCAGTTCTTGCTCGCCGCGAAAAGTCCCGTCGGGATAGCCCGTGATACAGCCATATTCATTGACCAGTCGCTGCACAGCGGTATAGGCCCAATGGGTCGGCGGTACATCTAGAGGCTGCTCTGCGGCTGTCGGCGTCGTCTGAGCGATCGCCTCAGTTTCAGCCACTGGCGCCGCGATCGCCCCGGTGGCGCCAACGCCAAAAATCAGAGCCGTTCCCATCAGTCCCCAAGCGCTCAAACGTTTCATGACTTCACCTGTTTTCGGTCGTTCTAGGCAGCGCGATCGCTGTAGCCCGCTTACCTGATAGCATAGACAATCTGACACCTGCCTGTGTTTAGGGATGTGTCACTTCTCTATATGACGCAGGTTTAGCGCTGCGGTGCCGCGATGCCAACGATTACCGTCCCCGCCACCACTGCCAATATTGGCCCCGGCTTTGACTGTTTGGGAGCAGCCCTCAGTCTTTACAATCGCTTCCATTTTTCACGGCTGGAGGGAGACGGCTTTGAGATTGCGGCCAGAGGGTTAGCGGCAGAGCGCGTGTCTACCGGAGCAGACAATCTGGCGTATCAGTCATTTGTGCAGTTGTTTCACCACATTGAGCGAGCAGTGCCGCCGATTCGGCTGGAGATCGATTTGGCGGTGCCGCTCGCAAGGGGACTAGGCAGTTCTTCCACGGCAATTGTGGGGGGGCTGCTGGGAGCCAATGCGATCGCTGGCTTGCCGTTATCACCGTCTGAGATTACGGCGCTGGCGATCGCCATTGAAGGCCATCCCGACAACGTGGTGCCCGCCCTAGTTGGGGGCTGCTGCTTAGCGGCCACTGACAGCAGCAACGGCTGGGTGATTTGCGATGTGCCCTGGCATGAATCGGTTAAGGCTGTCGTAGCGGTGCCCGATTTTCAGCTTTCTACTGCCGCCGCCCGTCAGGTTCTGCCTGACAGCTATGCCAAGGCCGACGCCATTTTTAATACGGCCCATCTAGGGCTATTGCTGCGGGGACTAGAAACAGGTGAACCAAGCTGGCTGACAGCGGCGCTGCGCGATCGCATCCATCAGCCCTATCGCCAAGCGCTAATTCCTGGCTATGAGGAAGTACATCAGGCCGCGATCGCAGCGGGTGCTTACGGTCTGGTAATTAGCGGCGCTGGCCCCACCCTGCTGGCCTTGACGCCTGACCCCCAAACGGCAACGGTCGCTGAGGCCATGACGCAAACCTGGAGTCAGATAGACATCAGCGCCACGGCCCACATTCTGGCGATCGATACCAGCGGTGCTCAAACCGCTTAGCGAGAAAGTCAGGTATTCGCCAAAATACTTTACAAATCTAAATATTTATTTGTTAATATCTGTAACAGAGCGCTGAGTATTAACTCACGTTGACCCCAGGCGCTCGCACGAGGTTGCTTGCAGCCAGAACATTCACCAATCCTTGACAAGATTGAGAATTTTGAAAAATTAGGTGCTTTTCCCTTAGCAAAAGTTCACTAAGTTTTCTATACTAGCTACGAGCGCATACGAATAGGTATTTATCCTCACTGTGCTTTTGTTATTTACTGACCTCACGTGAATTGTGATGATTAGCGAACAATTTCCGTGGCTGACAACCCTAATCCTGTTACCCCTGCTGGCAGCCCTGCCAATTCCTCTGCTCAGCAACAAAGGTAAGCTCATTCATACTTATGCTCTTGGAGTAGGCTTACTGGAATTCGGCCTTATACTATTTACCTTCGGTCGTTACTACGACCTGCAGCAAGCGAGCTTTCAGCTTGCCGAAACCTATGCCTGGGTGCCCCAGCTTGGCCTTAACTGGTCGGTGGCAGCAGATGGCTTGTCTATGCCGCTGGTGATTCTCTCCGGCCTAGTAACCACTCTGGCGCTGCTGGCTTCCTGGAATGTTACCCACAAGCCCAGACTGTACTTCAGCCTACTGCTGGTGATGTTCAGCGCTCAGCTTGGCGTCTTTTTAGCCCAAGATATCCTGCTGTTCTTCCTCATGTGGGAACTGGAGCTAGTGCCGGTTTACCTACTGATTTCTATTTGGGGCGGTCAAAAGCGACTCTACGCAGCTACCAAGTTTATTCTCTACACCGCAGTCGCTTCCGTCTTCATTCTAGTCGCCGCCCTCGCAATGGCTTTCTATGGCGACACCGTCACCTTCAACATGGCGGAGTTAGGGTTGAAGAGCTATCCCCTAGCTTTCCAAGTATTCGCCTACACAGGATTTTTGATTGCCTTTGGCGTCAAGCTGCCAATTTTTCCCTTTCATACCTGGCTGCCGGATGCTCACAGTGAGGCACCTGCCCCCGTTTCTATGATTTTGGCAGGCGTACTGCTGAAGATGGCGGGCTACGGTCTAATTCGTATGAATATCGAAATGCTGTCAGACGCGCATCTCTACTTTGCGCCGGTTCTGGCAGTCTTCGGCGTTATCAATATTCTGTATGCGTCCTTGACTGCGTTTGCTCAGGACAACCTGAAGCGCCGTCTCGCCTATTCTTCAATTGCTCATATGGGCTTCGTTCTGCTGGGCCTCGCTGCTTTCACCACCCTGGGCATCAGCGGCGCGCTGCTACAAATGATTTCCCACGGCTTGATTGCAGCAGCTCTATTCTTCCTGTCTGGTGTGACCTACGAGCGCACTCACACCCTGGCAATGGAAAAAATGGGCGGTATGGCTAAGTCTATGCCAGTTGTGTTTGCCCTGTTCACCGCTGGCGCTATGGCTTCTTTGGCCCTGCCCGGAATGAGCGGTTTTGTCGGTGAGCTTTCCGTTTTCCTGGGTCTAGCCACTAGCGATGCTTACAACGCTTTCTTCAAGGCTTTGGTTATTTTCCTAGCGGCAGCGGGCGTTATTTTGTCTCCGATTTACCTGCTTTCGATGCTGCGCCGCATTTTCTACGGTGAGCCGAGTCCGGCCCTGGCAGAAATTTCGGCCCAGTTCTCCGACATTAAGCC
>JAAHIC010000618.1 GCA_010671965.1 Leptolyngbya sp. SIO4C5 | reverse complement strand
TGGCAAAATCTCACTGAGAAACTGCCGATGATGCAGTACGTGCATAGCTATCAGATTATTCACCGCGATATTAAGCCCGCCAACCTAATTCGCCGCGAACAGGACAAAAAACTGGTTCTGATTGATTTTGGCGCGGTCAAAGACAAGGTTAGCCCTGTGCGGGCTGACAGTTCTGAGCAGACGGCCCTAACCGCCTATGCTATTGGGACTCCCGGCTACGCGCCGCCAGAGCAGATGGCGATGCGCCCGGTCTATGCCAGCGATATTTATGCTATTGGGGTCACCTGCGTTTATTTACTAACGGCCAAATCTCCCAAAGACCTCGACTACGATCCGGCAACTGGCGAACTGCTCTGGCGCGATCAGGTTCATATCAGTGAGCATTTTGCCCAAGTACTCGAAAAGATGCTGGATATTTCAGTGCGGCACCGCTACCAGTCAGCAGAAGCTATTCTGCGAGATTTAGACCTAGAGCCTTATTTAGAAAGTTTGGCTCAGAATATGGCGGTGCAGCCCAGCAGTGGCCCCCTATCGGGTCCTCACAGCGGTAGCACGTCCGGCTCGCTGCGACAGGGGACGCCCTCCTCCCCCACTTCTCGCATGGCGGCGGCAATTCGCGCGCAGCGGGAACGCTCCGCCACGAAAAGCGGGACGACAGGTGTTGGCCGCCGGGGTCGGCGCTCTCTTTCTTTTAATGGGACCTACAGCGATCGCGCTTCTCACTCATCAGCGACCTCTGCTTCAGGGCATCTGAAAAAATCGGGGCCGATGTCGGCAGACGATATCAAAACCTACTACGTCAAAGGAATGCGCGATTTTTCGATGCAGTCCTTTGAGCGGATTAACTTGGCCCGCGTCAATCTCAGCCACAGCAACTTTACCCAGTCCCAGCTACCAGGGGCTAACCTGCAAGGCGCTGACCTGACGAGCGGCAATCTAGGCCGGGCCAATCTGGTTCGGGCCAGTCTAAAAAATGCCAGATTAGAACGGGCCTACTTCAACTACGCCAACTTGGAAGGGGCTGATCTGCGTGGGGCTTGTTTGGCCGGTGCCTGTCTGACCAACGCCAACCTGCGCGGGGCTAATCTTTGCGGGGCCGATCTGACTGGCGCTCAAATCAACTCCGACCAGCTAGCAATGGCTCGCACCAACTGGGCCACCATTTATCCCAACGGCAAGCGGGGGCTGCTGCAGGGCTAGCTCAGCGGACGGTTGACCATCATCACTGACACAGTTGCTCCGACCTCAATCTGCCTTTGCCCGACAGGCACAACGGCTAGAGCATTGGACTGGGCCAGGTTAATCAAATTGCCGGAGCTGTGACTTCCCCCAGACAGAGAGAACACAAATCCGCTGGGAGTAGCTTGAATCTGCCCCCAAAGATAAGTTTCGCGCTGACCGCTAGCCCGGAGAGGATGCTGCGATCGCGCTGTAGTCATTACGGGCTGCCAGCTACCAGATAGGCCAGACAGCTTTCGCAGGGCTGGCTCCACAAATCGCCAAAAGCTGACCAGGGCTGAAACAGGATTGCCGGGTAAACCAAAATACAAAGTCTGAAGCGATGGGGCAGCCAACGTGGAGCGGCTTTGTAGCTTGGCTTTAGCCGCCGGGGTAAAGGTGGCAACCGTCAGCGGCTTACCCGGCTTAACGGCCACGGCTCGCACCTGCAGTTCTGCCCCCAAATCTTTCAGCACCTGATCGACATAGTCGTAATCACCTACTGAAACGCCGCCGGAAGAGAGCACTATGTCGGCTTGACTGACTGCCTGGGCGATCGCCGTTTTAAGGGCGGCGATGTCATCTGGTACGCTTCCTAGGCTCAGCGGCTCGGCTCCGGCTAGCATCAGCAGCGCGGCAAGCGCATACTGGTTGGAGTCTACAATTTGCCCCGGCTGCAGCGGCTGGTGCGGATCGACTAGCTCATTGCCAGTAGATAAAATAGCGACCTTGGGGCGGCGATAGACCGGAATTTCAGTGCATTGAGCGGCCGCTAGAACAGCGACTGCTGGCGCACTGAGAACTGTGCCAGCGGTTAGCAGCGGGTTGCCTGCTTGGTAAAAGCTGCCTCGGTGCCTGACGAAAGCCTGCGGTTCTGGAGCGCTGAGAATCGTGACGCGATCGCCCTGTCTCTGCGTTTGCTCCTGCATCACAATCGTATCGGCCCCTGCTGGCAGCATCGCGCCCGTGAGGATGCGAGCCGCCTGTCCGGCCTGAACCGATTTTTTAGGTGACTGGCCTGCCGCAATCTCTTCGATCACGTCTAGGCTAACTGGTTGCTCAGCCGTACAGAACTGCACGTCGTCGTAGCGAACCGCGTAGCCGTCCATAGCTGAGTTGTCCCAGTGGGGAAAGTCAAGCTGGCTAGCGACCTCAGCCGCTAAAATACGGCCAGCGGCGGCCTGTAGCGGCACAAATTCGCGATCGCGCTCCGGATCGAGCGGCTGTACTTGCTCAAGAATCAGAGATTCAGCTTCACGGACAGAGATCATTTTGATTCAGCAGTCTGTATTTTTATTGAAAATTTGAGTTGAGGCTGAAACTTTTTTTACTTTCCAGCTATCACTCTCTAGCAGGAAGCCAGGTTGCCCTCTGCTGTATAAGATCAAACAAAAAGGAAATAATTACCTGCTTTGTCTATCTGTCTTAATGCCAGCTAGGGCAAAGCTGTTTCATCTTAGGGTTGCGAAATCTATAGGTAAGTTTGGAGGATAAAATTCTATGTCTAAGTTTGCAAATTGGCGGTCAAGTAGCGCTGTTCTAGCAGCCGTTGGCATGATGGCGGGGGCTGCTACTCCCATTGTAGTGGCCGCTCCGGCGACCGCTCAACAGGCCAGCTTTTCAGATGTGAGCTTTAACTACTGGGCCCGTCCTTTCATTGAGCGCCTAGCGGCTGAGAATATCATTGCTGGTTTTCCAGACGGCACTTTTAAGCCCAACCAGCCCGTAACGCGCGCTCAGTTTGCCGCCATTGTTCAAAAAGCTTTTGAGCAGGCCGCAACCCGCAATGCCCGTAGCTTTCCTGACGTACCCGCCAACTACTGGGCCAGCGAAGCTATTCGCAATGCCTATATCAGCGGCTTTTTATCGGGCTATCCCAACGGTACTTTTCAGCCCAGTCAAGAAATCCCCAGGGTGCAAGTTCTGGTGTCTCTAGCAAACGGTCTAGGCTTCAACGCTGACGGTGCTGTGAACCAAATTTTAGACATCTACGGCGATGAGGGACAGATTCCCGACTACGCTCAAGATGAGGTGGCGGCGGCGACCCAGCGCCGGGTAGTGGTCAACTACCCCGAAGCCCGCTTTCTCAATCCGCAGCAGGTTGCGACCCGCGCTGATGTCGCCGCCTTTGTCTATCAGGCTCTAGTGGCCCAAGGCCAGCTACCTGCGCTGAGCAGCGATGTCACGGCGACTGA
>JAAHIC010000617.1 GCA_010671965.1 Leptolyngbya sp. SIO4C5 | reverse complement strand
GTTTGAACAAGAGATACAAGCCTGGTTCGATCGCTCTATGACCAGAGCCGCAGGCGTCTATACGCGCAATGCTAAAGGGGTAGCGGTTTTAATTGGGATTGCGATCGCAATTGTACTCAATGCAGACAGTTTGCATATTGCCAGCCGCCTGACCACCGACCAGACGATTCGAGACAGTATTTCAGTGGCCGTCAGTCAGCTAGCCAACCAGGATTTACAAGATCTGCAGCAGGAGTTAAACCTGGTGACGGAGGCTGTAGACAACTCCTTGGAACAGTTTCCGTTACCGATTGGGCGATCGCCTCGAGTTTTGGATCAGCAGGCGCAAGCAGAAGCAGAGTGGTTTTTTCCGGTGCCGCGCCGAATTTTGGGATGGTTGATTACTGGACTGGCGATTTCGATGGGGTCTAGCTTTTGGTATAACTTGCTCAACCGCATCGTCAATGTCCGCTCGACTGGGAACAAGAGCGATCGCACCGCAGACAACTAGCGAGCCTCTAACGCTTCTGGCAGCCATACGGTAAAGGCTGTGCCTGGGCCTAAAGCAGAAACCGGAGCCTGCTGATTCAGCCAGTCCAGGGTTTCTTCTGCCAGCCAAAGGCTCTGCTCCACTGGGCTAACCACCTCAATTTTGCCCTGCATCTGTGTGATCAAATCGGAGGCGATCGCCAGCCCCAGCCCGGTACCCGCGATCGGCCCGGCAGCTTGAACACCGCGATAGTGGCGCTCAAAGATGTGTAACTGATCTACCTCTGGAATGCCGGGGCCGCTGTCGGCAATCATGACGCCCTGATAGCGAACCTGGGGCTGCACTTGAAAAAGCCCGGTTTGGACATAAATCCAGCTACCAGCAGGCGCATATTTCAGCGCATTGTCAATCAGGTTGCTCAGCACTTCTTGCAGCGCTAGGGCATCTCCCAGTACGGGATAGAGTTCAGCTTCAATGGCAGTCCGCAGCAAGACTTGTTTTTCTTGGGACTGAGCCGCCGCCGAAATTAGCAGAGGAGACAAAACTTCTTTAAAGCGGCAGCGCTTTATGGTTAAGTCAGCGCCTAATCCGGCACTGGGCAACAGCGGCAAGGATTGCTGTGTGGGGCTGCTAGCGGCGGGAAGCTGATTTTTAGGTGGGCTAACTTCTGAAACTGGCCTAGGTTCAGGCGGGAGGGCCATTCCATCTGTCTGCCACTGGCGATCGCCGTGGTTCACTGCCGCATCAAACTGCTGCAAAAGCTCTTGGAGGCGATCGCTCTCGCGAATAATGCCAGAGGCGATGGTGTAGTTGTTGTCCTCAGGCTGAAAGCGTTTGACTAAAAGCTTGCTAAAGGTTTTGAGGGCCGTCAGCGGATTGCGAAACTGATGCAGTAAGTTGTGGAAGATATCAGACTGCTGGTGCTGACTCAGTCGTTTTTGCTGTAGCGTTTGTCGAATCCATTGGCCTTGCTGATCTAGAAAACGGGCAATTGCTAAAGTGCAAGTCACCTGCTCAAGCTGCGATCGCTCTTGTTCAGTCCAAGGGCGATCGTCACGGGCTGTCACCAAAAGTCCCATCACAACTTCTTCATGAATTAGCGGCAAGACTAAGCGATCTTCAGCAGACCGTGATACTGAAGGAGTAGGCAGAGCCGCCAACGACAGTGACAACTGTTCTGACAGCTCGCTGTTGTGGGGAGCAGCCATCGTCATGTCCCGTAAGCGATCGCTCTGGTTTTCTACAGTCAGGTCATCAGCCCCATGCGGTAACTTATCTTGATCAAGCTGGGGCCAAACAGTTGTCGATTCTGGATAGGCCACAACCGGAATCAGCTCCGCTTCCGGCTGACTGGCATAGCGTTCGGTTAGGTAAACAACCACAGAGGCTGCTCCCAGTGTCTGAGTCAGTAAAACAATTTGAGACTGGCAAAGCTCAATAAATTCCGAGCTGATGGGCATCAACATTCAAGAGGGCTTTCTTTGGCAGGAATTAGTAAAAAGTTAAATTTTTGTCAACATTTTAACAATTTTAGGTTCTCTTTGGATTCGCCCTGAAGTCCCTGAATGCAAGGCACGAAAGCACTTGAGAAGCAGACGCCGCCAATTTTAAGAGAAGTTGAAATTATAGGGTGAAGCCGATATACTTTGCAGGGTTGATTAGTTTTTGTAACTAACACTACACCTTATTGGCGATCAGAGAGGAGGTAGGCGATTTGGCAAGGAGACGCAAGCGCAAAAGCCGTCGTCGTTTAGAAGGACGTCGGATTTTAGAGAACGTACCTCAGTATAGTATCGAGAGTGGGAGCGAAAAGCCAGTCACGGCAGCTCGTAACTTTATTCACTCCGAAGGGATTATGCCTCCAGCTTTACTGTTAGTAAAGCGGAATGAGCATACAACCGATCGATACTTCTGGGCAGAGAAGGGGTTGTTTGGAGCCCAGTACGTCGAAGAAAATCACTTTTTATTCCCCAGCCTCCGGGTTGAGGAGGATGAAAGCGAAACGATTAGTCTAGCCATTGGGCGTTAGGCCTTTAGCCATTTTCAAATGGTCTTAACTATTTGCTAGGGTGTCAGCAGCAAACTTGCTTGCTATCTACTGATCTGTTGCGCCAGAGCAGTGCTTAAGGTTGGATTCCCTTCAGCAAACTTTAAGCCGTTTTGGAATTATGCCAACCATTCGCTTTTTTAGTAAGACGGTTGTTTGAAGCTAATGGCTTATCTAATCAGTTTCGGAGATTTAGTCCCGTTAGCCCTAGAAATCTGAAGGTTTCTATGGGCTGATGTGTCATTAAGAACAATTTACAGGAAGCAGCGCTAACTCGGCTCTGCTTCCTTTTCTTTCAGCGGCACATTTTGCCTGAGCTGAATCAGCTCGTCGCGGTGAGCCCGAATCGTCAACTGGCTGAGAAAATCTTCTCGGTCAGTAACAGGCCGGATTTTGAAGTCAACTTGCTCAACCCGAGCAGCCCGCCGCCAGTAAAAAACACCTGCTAAGGGAGCCAGCAGCAACAGTCCCAGGGAGAAGGAAGCCTGCTGAGGCCACAAAAAAGAGAAAATTAGGTCAAAGCAGAGGATACCAACTGCGGCCAGCCCGGAAAGAAACACAGCCAGGAAACGACTGGGCCGGACAAAGCCCGATAGGGTAATTTGCTCTTGTTCGGGGTCAATTTGAGTGACCTGATAGGCGCGGTTGGCAAAATGTTGCCGTAGCTGCTCTAATAAATCGGCGGCTGAGGCTGGCGACAGCAAAGTGGCAGTTTCGGTTCTATCTTTGGCTGAGGCTCGAATAAAAAAGAAAAGCCCCACCGCTAACAGTAACGTTAAGAAGAAAGTAGACGATAAGATAGCGTTTGTCATACAGAACTAAGAAGTGCTTGACCTGGTTGCAGAAAAACCCTGCCGTAGGCGGCACCTCCCCTTGACCAGGGGAGATGCCGCCTACG
>JAAHIC010000616.1 GCA_010671965.1 Leptolyngbya sp. SIO4C5 | reverse complement strand
AGGTTCTGAAAAATCCGACCTGGTCGCGGCTTTGCAGCAAACGTTTCTGTTTAAGGAATGCGATCGCCCCTGGCTGCTTCAGCATTTGTTGCCAGAATCACTGATGGCTGAAAAGCTCTATTCCAATCGGCCTGTCTTCACGGCTTTCCGGCCTGGGGCTTCTCTGAATTTTTTGTACGTCGTCGTAGCTGGTGGCCCCGTCATTACCCGCAGTGCCCCGCTCGATCGCGTCATTGCTCTGACCTATCCCGGTAGCTGCTTTGGTATGCGCAACCTGACGGTGGGCTGTGGCCCTGTGATGCGAGCTTTCCCTAGCCTAGTGGAAGCCTACAAAACCACAGACGTCATCAAGGTGCCAGTGGCGGCGGTGCAGGCGCTCTATGAGACTAGCGAACCCTTACGACAGCGCTATAGGCTGCTGTTTGAGCTGCGCGAAAAGTTTCAGTATCACCTGCTCAACTGCAGTACCTATCCGCCCCAGGCCGTAGCGGCGCTGCTGCGATCGCTAATCTACCAGGAGCGATCCTTAGGCAACCAGCCCCAGCCGGATGGCCTATACAGGTTCGATTTGCCAGTGGATCTGATTGCTCGTGCCTGCCAGCTCAATCACCGCACGGTTGAACAGGTGCTGAAAGGAATGCTGAAGGTGGGCCTGTTGCAGCCACCTGACGAGGCTGAGACGGCTGGCGATTGGGTCGTTATCGCCGATCCAGAAGGACTCAAGGAAGTCTACGGCGCTACCCGCGATAAAGTTTCCTGGTGGCCGTTGCGCTAAGGGATCAGAGAGCGACAAGTCCGTGTGCATCCTGATCAAGTCTGGGCTATGGCGATCGCCGTCTTGGTCAGAAACACATTTATGATGATTCAAAACGCTCTACGGTTAAAACAAATCCCGGCAGCACGTCTTCACCCGATAGATCAGCCGGTAGTCTGCGAACTTCTCTGACCTGCCTGGGGCGATAGATTTCCACCTGCTGATCCTGGGGATTGATCAGCCAGCCCAAACGGACACCACTGTCTAGGTACTCCTGCATTTTCTCCTGCAGCGCTGCCAAGCTATCGGTGCGCGATCGCAGCTCAATGACGAAATCAGGAGCAATAGGCGGAAACTTCTGTCGCTGCTCTGGGGTAAGCTGCTGCCAGCGGGGTAGCTCCACCCAGGCCAGATCGGGAGAGCGATCGCTGCCCCCCGGTAGCTTAAATAGAGTAGAGGAACTGAAGACCTTACCCAATTGGGTGCGGCGATTCCACAGACCCAAGTCAACGCCTAGTTCAAATTCCTGATTGCCGCTTTCACCGCCCACAGGTGACATCAAGATCAAATTTCCTTGGGTATCCCGTTCAATGACCAGTTCGGGATTATTGAGGCAAAGCTGGTAAAACTGCTCATCGCTGAGATGCACCTGTTTGAGATCGACTTTGAGGGGGAGTGTGAGAGAGGCCATAGGCTAAGCCCACCATCTGTGATGTCGATTTAAGAGACTGTGTCTATATCCTATCTGACAAAAAACGGCGGGGCGCTGGGCGATCGCCCCTGCTAGGATACCGTCAGCAAAATCTTGCCGACGGCACGTTCGGTTTCGCTATAGCGGTGAGCGGCTGCCGTTTCCGCCAGGGGAAAGGCGCGATCGCATACGGGTCTAATTTGTTCAGTTTCAATCAGGCTTTGCAGGTAGGCCAGATCGATACCTTTAGGCTGAGCCAGCACCAGCTTACAGCGCTTACCGGGTAGAACAGTGGTAATAGCGGCCTGAATCAGCGTTTGGGGGCTGGGTAAGGTGGAGATGTAAACGCCATTGGGCTTGAGGACTTGGCGACACTGCCTAAAAGTCTGCTGCGCCACAGCGTCAAAGATGAGATCGTACTTCTCCTGATGCTGGGTGAAGTTCTCGCGGGTGTAGTCAATCATGCGATCGCAGTTGAGGGCCGTCATCAGCTCAAAATTGCGGCCACTGCATACCCCAGTCACCGTAGCGCCAAAGGCTTTGGCAATCTGCACCGCAAAGCTTCCCACGCCGCCAGAAGCCCCATTGACTAAAACTGCCTGATCGCTGCGCAGATTACCCAAATCCCGCAGGGCCTGCAGCGCCGTCGTCGCCGCCAGCGGCACCGCCGCCGCTTGGGCAGCAGTCAAGTTCTTGGGCTTAAAGCAGGCGAGAGACTCTGGGACGATGGCATATTCGGCATAGGCTCCTCCCGCCAGCGGATTGAGAAAGGCGTAAACTTCGTCTCCCGGCTGAAAGAGCGTGACGCGATCGCCACAGGCCACCACTTCCCCGGCCAAATCGCTGCCCAAGCGTTTGGGAAAGCGGCGACCTGAGAGCAGATTGAGCTTTCCCTGGCGAATTTTCCAGTCAACCGGGTTGATGCTGGCCGCCTGCACTTTGACCTTTAACTCATTGGCTTTGAACGTCGGTTCAGGCAAATCGACGTATTCTAGAGCGTCTGCTGAACCATATCGATTAATCACAATCGCTTTCATGCGCGGCAAATTATAGCTGGATACAGGTTCTTGTATTGTCGCGTTTATAGATCACCACAATCAGGGCGATCGCTGTGCTCTTGCCAATTTTTTCTAGTCTCTATCGACAAGAGGACGCGCTGTGTCAGGCAGGATAGGGCGATCGCCTCAGGTAGCAGAAGACCCTGCCGTCAATATTCGCGTTGCAGCACGCAGCCACGATAGGCGTAATTTTGCCGCACCTGGATCTCAACAAATAAATAATGTATTGGTCAAATTCGAGCTAAGAAAAAATAACAAATAGCTGATAAAACAAAACAGCGGCGTAGAATTTCTACGCCGCTGCTGATAGATTGAGGCTGATTACGATTAGCAAGTCGGCTTGCACTGGAGGCTGTGGCAATCATCAATAAATCCGTCAAACTCAACAGATTTTCAGTGATTTACTGATAGTAGCGCTGCTCTAACCAGGCTCTCAGGTCTTGCTCGGAGGTGAAGGCGGCTCGGCTGCCGCTAATCGGATCGTAGACCTTCCAAACCTGCTCACCGTTGACAGTCGTTGCCTGGATACGAGGCTGATCGCTGTTGATAAAGAGGCCCAGCAGCGTAGAGCCAGCCTTTGACAAGAGCTGAGCGATCGCATTTTTAGCGGACTGAGTTTGCGATTGCTGTAGGGTTTCTTCAAGCTGCTGCCGGTTGAGATCAAGCTGGTTTTCGTGAGTATAGCGGGTATAACCTGTCATGGAATTCTCCTATTTCTGCGCCTATGTTTAACTGTTGAGCTGAGGTCTTAAAAACTGTTTTTTTGGCAGTGGGAACAGTTGCTAATGACCTACTTAACTCACTGTAAGAAACTAGACCAAAAGTGCCAAAGCATAAGATGCATAGCTCGTATGAATAAAATCGATACGTCTTCTATAAATAGATGCGATAGTCTAATGGACACAGGCAAAGCA
>JAAHIC010000615.1 GCA_010671965.1 Leptolyngbya sp. SIO4C5 | reverse complement strand
ACTATCTATTTAATCAGCCCGGCATTCACACTACCTGTGTCACCGTGATTTATCTGGTGGACTGCTGGGTGATGCGAATCCAGCTAGAAGCGCCTTTAGAGCCGAAAACCTGCCTTGACTTTAAAGCCTTTCTGAGCGAGAACGGACTGCCCTATCAGCCTAGCCTGCACGAATCTAGAGCTTTGGCGCACTTAGACGCTGGCAGATCTTTGACCGAGGTGATGAACCGCTACCACTTAGTCATTGTCTCGCACGGGATTCCTCAACCAGAAGAATTAGAAGTCTTTCGCCGCCGCTTTATTGACGGCTTGGGGTACTGCCCCCAGAATCTGGTTTAGCCAGGCAGTTTAGTGGGTGTGGGAACGCCTGAGACGATTTAAGATGCGGTTAGCCAGTTCTGCGGCAATTACCGGCTTGGTGACAAAATCGTCAGCCCCTACGCTAAAGGCGCGTCCCTGGGTTTGGGCATCTTCGTGTACAGTCAAAAACAGGATTGGCAGGGTTTGCCAACGCACATCAGCCCGCAGCACCTGGCATAAATCTAAGCCATTAATTTCCGGCATCTCGACATCTAGCACCAGCAAATCCGGTCCGTCCGCCGCTAAAGTCTGTAAAAGCCGATCGGGATCGTCTAGGGTGGAAATCTCAAATCCCCAGCGAGCGAGAGTCGTCTGCAACCAGTCAAGCTGCTGAGGATCGTCATCAACAATCAGGATTTTGGCGCTGCCGCTTGCCTCTTTGAGAGCCTGCCTGGCGGCAGCCATAATCTCAGAAGCGGTGGCAGTCTGCGGCAAAATGCTCTGAACGCCCTGCTGCACTAGCTTGAGGCGATCGCTAAATGTTTCACTATTCATCCGCACCAGTATGGGCACGTTAGACGGCTGCGCCGCTGCTAGCTGATCCCAGTCATCTGCCGCTAAAGCCGCTCGATGATCGATCAAATTGAGCAAGATTAGATCAGGGGAGCGCTGCAGCGAACTGAGACAGGTCTGAGTCAGGGCAGGCACTACAACCGCTTGCATACCCAGCTTTAAAGCTTCAACCTGCCAGTCCTGAACCGACTCAGGCTCGTGGCTGACAATCAGCAACAGCGGCGAGGCAGCCATAGCCGCTGATTTCATCTGATACTTTGATGGCTTTTTCATTTCCTGGCGCAGATCCTGCACCAAGGCAGAAACGCGCAATGCTTCCTGAGCGCTGAGCTGCTTGAGCAAGAGCTGTTCCAGTTCCCTCGCTAGGCGCGACCCTTCCGGAAAGCCAAAACTGCCCAGAGAGCCTACCAGCTTATGCGCATCTGAGTAGCCTGCCTGCTGAAGTTCTTGGGTGAGCTGCCCCTGCTTAAGGGCGATCGCTGCTGCTTCAATACAGTCTAAGCGCTCTTGCATAACTGAGCGATGCTGCTCCCAGGCCTTAATAACGGCAGCGAGTGTTTCTTGCTTGGGCATAGCCGCTGCTGCGGCAGTTGGACGCAGCGGGGTGGGCGATTGTGCTGGTGCGTTCAAGGGTTTGAGACGATAGCCCAGACCATAGACTGTTTCGATTAGGTCTTTGGGTGCGCCCGTCGCCTTAAGCTTTTGGCGTACCCCCTTGATGTGAGTCCGAACCGCGTCTTCACCGGGGGGATCTTCAAAAGACCAGAGGCTTTCAATAATCGCGTTGAGGCTGAATACGCGGCTCGGATTGCGCAAAAAAAGCTCTAACAGAGCATATTCTTTGGGGGTTAAGGGTAGAGGCTGATCGGCATAGGTGACTTCATAGGTATTGGGATTGAGCTGCAGCGCTTGCCAGCGAAGCACCGGGGGGAGCGTGTGGATTTCTCGCCGCAGCAGCGCCCGGATGCGAGCGCAAAGCTCCTCAAAATCAAACGGCTTGACTACGTAGTCATCAGCCCCAGCATCAAGCGCGTTGATTTTATTGCCGCTGTCATCACGGGCTGTCAGCATTAAAACAGGCTGCTCAAAGTCCTGCTGGCGCAAGCGCTGACAGAACGAAATGCCGTCACCATCCGGCAAGATGACATCTAAAACTAGCAAATCGTAGCTGAAGAGGGCTAAAAACTCCTCCGCTGTTTCCCGATTATTGGCAATATCTACGGCATAACGCTGCTGAATTAGGCTTTCTGCGAGCGTCTGCATCAGGGGTTGGTCATCGTCAACAAGCAGTATTCGCATAGGAGGTTTTAAGCACTGCCTTCAAAGTTATCAAAAGCGATGTTCTTTGGCTTGGGAGCTGAGTTTAGCAAAACAGCGACGGCAATTTGGCCTCCTACATTTTAAAGGAGAGCCTTTTGAGGGAGAGCCTTTATACCGCTATTCTGAGGCTAAATATCTGTCGTGACTAAACTTGGGTACGGCGATCGCGACATTAAGGAATCGTGCAGGCCGCACCGCTGAACAAAAGTTATCGGTTACACTGAAAAGCGAACTTGCGCCATTGTAGCCGTCGGTTTTTAGGAATTTAATTGTCTATGAGTTCTTCCTTACTGGGCCTGCTAACAGACACGCTCTCTACGTTTTTACAAATTTACTTTGTTCTGCTAATTGTGCGGATTCTTTTAACCTGGTTTCCCAACGTAGACTGGTTTAACCCACCTTTCTCCATTTTGAGCCAGTTAACTGACCCCTACCTCAACATTTTCCGCTCCATCATTCCGCCCCTGGGAGGGATCGATTTTTCGCCTATTTTGGCCATTTTTGCTCTGCAGTTCCTTTCCAGAGCCGTGATGGGACTAGGCGCTATGGTCTATTAGCCCTGCTTCTTCAGGACTGACTGCCGATATTAGAGCAGTAGAAACCCAGTATTGGCATACCGCTGGTAGAGTCTTGCATATTGAGACTCTACCAGCGGTCTTGACTATAGTTAATTCAGGCGTTTGGCAGTTTGATAGCATTGCTGCTGAACAGCTTTTCTTTGCCATTGGATTACTTTGCGGCTCCAGCAATCTTACAAATAAGTAGGCAGGCGCGGTTAAGCATGAGGCAATGCAGGTTTCGGTTAAGAACCGCAATTCAACACCCACATGGGTTACGCTGTCGCTGACCTATCTCACAAATAATTAGATTCCGCCTACTCAGCGGCTGCGTAAGCCCTAAAGCAAAGGCTTTCAGAGAGCCTCCAAAAGCCTTTACTCAAGCGTTGATGACGCTATGCCTACTTTTCAGTTAGGCGAGTCAACAGCACGTTCGAGCGATCGACAAACGACTTCATGCCGTCAGCGTCAAAGCCTTTTTGGGCCATGAGGGCAAGGTCATAGACTTGCTGACAGATCAGGTTGGTCATTTGCTCAGTGGGAGAGGCAGAGCCGCCAGCAGAGACAATTGTGCCCTGAGACATAGAAGCCAAGTTCTGAATCAGCGGATGATTGATATTCACCATCAGGATGTGCTCTTCGGGAAACTCTGCTGCTGACTGCTGCATCAGT
>JAAHIC010000614.1 GCA_010671965.1 Leptolyngbya sp. SIO4C5 | reverse complement strand
AAAGCTGTTTAATTCCTTGTTGTAAGAATTAACAATCAGATAGGCTCAAACGACTCCACCGCCAGCACCGGGCCAATCATGTTAATAGTCATCACATCGTCGCGGACGGTGCCTTGTACTTCAACCTCTAATCCCGCTTTGAGTAAACCAGAAGGGGCGCTGTCCTGGTGAATTTCGTAGGTTTGATCCGCCGTGACTAGGCTCCAACCGCCGAGTCCTACCGCCACCTGCTGCACTGTTCCTTTGACCGTCATACTCATGGGGTTCTCACCTCAACTGCTTTAGTGGCTAAGTATGCTAGTCCATAACATAGCAGGGCATTTATCAACAGGAATACTCTCGCCCCCAGCCCCTGTCCTAGCCAAACTAGGCCGGGATCGCTAAGGGCGCTGATGCTTAAGCAGGCAGCCATTCCCACTGTCGTGCCAATAGCAAACCATTTCAGCGAAGCATGGCTTAGCAGCAGTGCCACTAGGCAGAAGGGAATCAGAATGCTGGCAAAGATGGGGTTGAGCAACGAACTACCCTGAACGGCAGTGCCCAATTCTGCTACCGAGCTACCCACTAGGCGCAGCGGCCACTGAGGGAGATCAAAAACGTATAGTCCCTTAAAAACAAAAAGGCCGGAGCTACCCAAAATCAAGCCCCAGTTGAGCGGACTGGTCCAGGCAAAGGGCCAGTACACTCTCAATACCCAGGCCAATAGATAAGACCCCAGCACCATCAGCACTTTAGGCCAAAGGGCAATGACGCCGCCGTCTATCCAAAATTTGGGATTGAGGTAGCCGTTTTCCCGCAGCCAGCGGAAAAAATCCTGGAAATTGAGGGAACTTTGCTCAGCCAGCGTCACAGCGGCGGCGGCATCTAGCTGTCCGGCCCCAAAGTGATTGAGGGCATCCTCATTTACTTTTCGAGCAGACTGGCGCAGAATATTCCCGATTTGATCGGGATCTTCAATGCCTGCTGAGCGCACCAACGCGGCTACCCCCGCTACGTGGGGTGAAGCCATGCTAGTGCCTTGCAGCGCCAAAAAGACTGGTTTACCTGTTTGGGGATCTAGAGTGTTTTGTAAAATGCCGCCGGCGGTCGAGTCAGGCTGCGTAGCGCCACCGGGAGCCGCAATATCTACGCCAGCGCCATAGTTAGAGTAGGGGGCTTTTTCGCCGGTTGGCCCAGTTGCCGCCACGGCCATTACATGGGCGTAGCGAGCCGGATAGTCAGCTGCATTGCGATTGGCATTGCCCGCTGCCGCTACGATAAACACGCCTTTGTGATGCGCATATTCAATAGCGTCCTTGAGTACCTGACTGTCACCCGCGCCGCCCAGACTGAGGTTGATGATCTGGGCATCGTGATCAGCCGCAAAGCGAATGGCCTCAGCAATATCAGCTACCGTGCCGCCGCCGCTAGAACTTAAAACCTTCAGCGGCATTAGAGCAGCGTCGAAGGCTACTCCAGCAACGCCTAGACGGTTATTGGTGGCCTGAGCCAGAGTACCTGCGACATGGGTACCGTGTCCGTTGTCGTCTTTGGCTTCAGCCACGTCGTTGACAAAGTCATAGCCTTTGACTAAACGGGTGCCTTTGAGATCTGGCACAGGCGCGATCCCCGTGTCAATGACGGCGACGGTAACGGCTTTCCCCGTGGCCCGATCCCAGGCGGCTTCGGCGTTGATGCTGCGCAGATTCCACTGTTTGCCATAGTCGGGATCGTTAGGAACAAGAACGGCACTGTAGATGTAGTTAGGCTCAATATGCTCAGTGAATTTTGCTAGGGTGGAGCGCCGCAGCGTTTTCAGCAGCTGGCGATCGCCCTCAAGGACGTATAGGTTTTCTGGCCCGGAGAACTCACTGTTGGGGGTGGCGCTGACGCCCGCTGGCAGCTTCTCTAGTTCAGCCTGCACCTGGGCTGGTGTCAGATCGTCACCAAAATCGATAATCAGGCTGTTAAACGTACCCTGGCCCGCTAGCCCCGAAAATTGAGCAATGGCTAGCCAAATTCCTAGCAAGAATAGCCCTGTCCACAGTAAGCGTTTCATGGCGGCGTTCTAATTCAATTGACTCGATCCCACTACCATAGCCCAAGGATTTTCAAATCAGCAGTCCCCAGCCAGCCTAGAATGCAGTAGATTGGGTGGCGCAGCGAATTTGCTTAGTCCTTGTCAGCGCTGTCCATTGCATTAAGATTTACTAAGAGGACAACGGCGCAAATCATGGAACGCGGTTTACTGTGGTTGCCCTTGCTCATGGTTTTTATTGGCCTAGGCTGGGCGGGTTGGAATGA
This sequence comes from Leptolyngbya sp. SIO4C5, assembly GCA_010671965.1. Classification (GTDB taxonomy): domain Bacteria; phylum Cyanobacteriota; class Cyanobacteriia; order Phormidesmidales; family Phormidesmidaceae; genus Sphaerothrix; species Sphaerothrix gracilis. The sequence continues at coordinate 1,143 of JAAHIC010000614.1, read as the reverse complement.
GTATCAAAAACTAGAGGCTTACAACACCTGGGCCAATCAGTTTGATAAAGCCAAATACGATATCTACGCCGTCTTGGGACAGCAGGGCAGCAGGCTCACCTGGGGGAAACCTACGCGGCGCGGCCCGGTTAACCTAGATAGCTTTTCACTGCACGACGTAGAAAACCTGACTTTACAGGTCGATCGGCAAACCGTGGATGTGGAAAATCGTCCTCGTAAGGCTAACAGGCCGGAACTGGCTTTTGAGCTAAAAGGCGATCGCCAAGTCCTGATTCCCTTTACTGACATAGATCTGGCGGCTCAGTGGCTACAGTATCTACAGCGGCAAATTAGCCATCTCTCATCTGCCTGAGACAGTTTTTCCAATCAAAATTGGCTCTGGAAATAACCACCTCTCTTTCAGCAGCATTTAATCTCCTCCGACTATGACCGATGAACTCTTACCTGCGGTTTCTCCCACGGCTCTAGCTGCCCGTCGCCAGCAGCTACGGCGGCAGCGCCAAATTCGTGTTTTGCAGTCTCTGTGGCGTAATGCCGCTCTGCTAGGGTTGACGGCGGGTGTGGTGTGGTCAACAACGTTGCCTAAATGGCTGATTCACACGCCTGAGCAGATTGAGATCCAGGGCAATAAAATTTTGTCTGAGGCCGCTATTTATAGTTCCTTAGAGATTGACTATCCCCAGTCGCTGCTAGTTCTGCGTCCCAGCGCGATCGCAGAGCAGTTGGAAACCCAGGTGCCAATTTCTGAGGCCATCATCACCCGGCGATTATTTCCGCCGGGGCTTGTAATTCAGGTGCAGGAGCGGCAGCCAGTAGCGATCGCGCTGCCAGATACCGTCGCCGCTGAGGATCAAGATCTGAGCGATCCCCAGCATCAGGTAGGGCTTTTGGATGCTAGTGGCACCTGGCTGCCCCACAGCAGTTTTGCCGCTTTCAACGAGGCCGCCGCTTTGCCGCAGCTCAAAGTTAGAGGGATGCAGGTGCAGTATCAGGCAGACTGGCCTGCTCTCTATCAGGCGATTAGTCGAAGCGCGATCAAAGTTTACGAAGTGGACTGGCGCCAGCCTAACAATTTAGTCTTACAGACTGAATTAGGAACTGTTCATGTCGGTGCCTAATTCAGTCTGTAAGACTAAATTGTTA
>JAAHIC010000613.1 GCA_010671965.1 Leptolyngbya sp. SIO4C5 | reverse complement strand
GGGGGCTAAGAGCAGAGAAACCACGCTGGAATGGACATTTCCCAGCGGCTCAAACGTGGTGATGCGGCACATGAAGCTAGCCCGCAACATGTACGATTGGCAAGGCTCAGAGATTGTTTACATTGCATAACGCTTTACACCCAGCATCCTTTTGCCATTACCTGCGATCCCTGCCCGCCCGTCATCGCCCCCAACAACTGGGTCTTAATTGATAAAATTGGCCGCAAATCCCTCAGCGAAATTTATGGCGCTAGCCAAACGCTGCAGGCCACTACCACAGCTCAAAACAAGGGACTTACCCAAGAGGGGGCTCCCTGGGGCGGCACGCTGCAGCCGATTATTCTATTTGACCCCGATTTGCGTCAGACTCATGACGTTAGATATTACCGGGTTTCCTGGCGACGGCTGACCGATGCCAATTTGGTTCCCATCATGCCAGCCAATGAGTTTCAGCCGCTCAATGAAGCGATCGCCTATCGCTTCTTCTATGAGCGCCCGATTGATGACAAGCTCATAGAAGCTAAGTTCGTGCTGGGGCCGCAAGACATTGGTGGCACCGACAATCTATATGAGATTCCACCTGCCCTGCCGCGTAAAGACGGACAGATCGGCACCTGGAGCCAAGATTTGCGCGTCAATGCTAAATTCCCCACCAGCGCTGATACCTATGCCCCTGGCATGAGCCGTAAGCAGCGGGGAACCCCTGGGCCGTTCTACAGCGGCGAAGATTTTTCTGGCAAATATCAGCTCAAAGTTGAGCTGTTTAAGTCAGATGGCAGTCGGGTAGACGGCGCTGAATTTGAGGAGTTGGGCATCAACTACCGGGTGCCTCAGCCTCAAAATCCGCTGGTAGAGGAAATTGAAACGGATGCGGCGGCAGACCTAGGCTTAGTTGACGGGGCTGACGGTAGCTTTACGCTAACGCTGCACGTGGATAACAACCCCTGCTACGCCGACCTGCTCCCGCCTACCATCAACCAGGAAGGTAGCGATGTAGGCGCCGATGACTGCGGTGTGCTGCCCTACGCCTCTAACAGTCAGGCTGTAAAAATGACTTACAACGCCCTGCATCCTCACGGATTTGCCACCTATAATTACAACCTCTTCCAGGGCGCGCAGCGCAGCGATCGCCGCCTAACGCCCCCCAGCACCAGCGGCGATGTTAGCCCAACAACGCTGATGCAGACTTCCACAGTGGGAGAGTTGCGGACGCTAATTAGTAACCCCAACCGCCAGTGTCCCACTGTGGGACTGGCCCAAACGCTAGGCGTGATTGCTCAAGCAACAGATGGCCTTAGCCGCCTGAGCGGCTACGACCACTATGACGTGCAGGCATTTGTCCTATCGCCTGAGGAAGCAGATTAATCAGCTTGAACAGTCGCCGTTCTAAAAGGTGTAGCTGCTATCTAGCCCCTCTGCGGAGGGGGTTTCTGCTATGCGGTGGCGGGGCTGCCTGAAGCGTAGAAAGGCAAAACGGCCCTATGGGTGTTTCCTTGCTCAAACCTTGTCATTCCGCATTCTGAGAATTTGTCTCTTGCCAGAGGTTAGTTGTTTGGCGCAGACTGCGGTAGTCACCATTGCCTAAAATGAGATGATCCAGCAGCGGCACGTCCAAAACCGTTGCGGCTGCTAACAGTTGCCGGGTCAGGTGAATATCTTCAGGGCTTGGCTGTAAATTGCCAGAAGGATGATTATGAGCCACAATTGCCCGCGTTGCTCCCTGGCGAATAATCTCTCGGAAAATCTCACGGGGCGGCGCTAGGGTTTCGGTGGCCGTGCCAATCGTAATGACCTGAGTACCTAGCAGTCGATGCTTAATATCTAGAAAAACGACAGCAAAACGCTCTTGAGCCTGCCACATCAGTTCGTGGCTGAGAGCTGCTGCCGCGATCGCTGGATCGTCTATAATCGTTTTCTCCGGCGGCTTTGAGGCCAGGACTCGACGGCCTAGCTCCAGTGCGGCCAAAATAGAAGCTGCCTTTGCCTCTCCAATCCCTGAAATCTGCATCAGGTCATGGGCTGATACTTCCCGTAGCGCGGTTAGTGGATCAGCGTGATCGCGGCCCAGTGATTGCAGAATATACTGCCCCAGGCCCACTGCCGATAGCTTTCCGGCCCCCTGTCCGGTTCCCAGTAATATAGCAATCAGCTCAGCCGTGGCTAGATTTTTAGCGCCATAGGCAAACAGCCGCTCTCGCGGTCGCTCGCTGGAGTGCATATCAGCCACTCGCACACAGTAGGTCATGATGCCCGCAGACGGTAGGGTAAAAGATAAGACAAATACTTGTTTAGTAAGCCCAAAAGCCTTATCTTCCCCACTATCTCCTATGACCTCTGCTGACCCTAGCCCCCAAGCAATTCAAGCTATCCGAAGAAAGCTCATTCAATTTAGCCGTTTAGAAGTTCCTGCTGAGCTATCAGCCGCTACGGCTGAAGATATTCGTCAAGCCTTACTCCAGCTCAATCAGGCGTCTGACTATCAGACACTCGGCATCTGCGCTGACAGCCTAGCCGCAGCTAAAACGTCTATGGAAGACTATCTCAGCGCCTTGGGTATAGACATCACGCTGGATTTGCCTGAGCGAACCGGGGCGGTTTATCTCAAATTCAATACCCTCAAAGGGGCTTGGTATTTGGATGACTATAGCGGGCCTTCTAGAGGTGTTTTAGTGACCTACCATGCCTCTGATATGCCTGAGGCCAATGGGACTTACGGCCCGTTGCCGCTAGATTTGTTTGCCAACAACTAAGCGGGCGTTGATCCATTACGGCTGCCTGCCAAAGGCGCTGCCAAACTCAGCTTGGCAGCGAAAAGTCTAGGTGCTCATGCCAGCTAGAATGTCTTGAGCGTGGCTATCGGTCTTGACAGTACTGAAGACCTGATCAATGACGCCTTCGCCGTTAATGATGTAAGTTACTCGTTTGGCATAGCCACCGCCATCAACATCGTAAGCTTGAGTAATCTCTCCGTCTGGATCAGCCACCAAAGTGAAGGGCAAGCCATACTTCTCTTTGAACATTTTGTGGGAAGCTTCGTCGTCCATGCTGACGCCTAAGACCGTGATGTCTTGACCTTGATAGTCCTCAAAAGCATCCCGAAACCCCTGGGCTTCTTTGGTACAGCCTGGCGTATCGTCCTTGGGGTAAAAGTAAAGTACGACCGTTTTACCTGTGAAGTCAGACAGGGATACCGGATTACCTGCCTCATTTTTGGCAGTAAAGTCAGGTGCCTTTGTGCCAACTGCTAGCGTCATAAGTCAAATCTCCTTAGTTATATAGCTTTCAGGCTGCAATGCGAAGTCTAATATCAATGGTAAGAGAATCTACTGAAGCTTGTCAGGGGCAGATGAAACCTTTCTGTCCGGCTGAAAGTAGAAAGATTACGGTAGCTTGATCTAGCCCCCTACTTTATAGAAGTTGATGGCTAGAA
>JAAHIC010000612.1 GCA_010671965.1 Leptolyngbya sp. SIO4C5 | reverse complement strand
GCGTGGTGAGTCCCACTTCTTCCTCGCTGTAAGGAGCCACCCAGGTCTGTGTTAGCGAAACATCAGCAGCCCCAGTCCGTGAGGGCACTACCTGCAGGCGCACACCTAGGTTGAGTCCATCAACCTCATAGCGGCTGGTGGCTAAAGAGCGATAGCCCACAATAGGTGCAACGTTGATGTATTCTCCCAGTGGCAAAACGTAATAGCGTAAATCACCGCCATAGGACTGGCGATCGCCCTCAAGGTCTGACTGATAATCGCCGCTGAGAGTGAGTCTGGTTTGGCCAATAAACACATCCTCTATGCCAACATGAATGCCGCTGGCCTGATTGCTGGAGGGAAAATTGGCATAGCCGATCCTGAGCCGAGTGCGAAAGCTAGGATCATGCTGCATGTCTGAGAGCAGATCTGGGACCGCTTCTATCCAGCGTTGCAAAACCGGACTGTCTTCCAGTACTGCTGGCGCAATCTCAACGCGGTCTACGGCATTTTCGGTATTGGTTTCAGACTGAGCGATCGCAGGCAATTGCCACGGCCACCCCACTCCCATCAAACAGCCACAACACAGCCTCATTAACGGCCTCACATGGGTTCCTCTGACCGCTGCGGTAAGCTGCCGGGCGGTTGGAATTAAATCAAACTTCATGCCGGTAATTTGATGATTTGCTATGGAAAGCTGCGATGCCGTTTGTCGTGGCTATTGGCCTGCGTTGCAGCGTCACCCCTGTTAAGCTGACAGCATTTGGCCTATCTTTGCTCCCAGGGCAAATACAAAATTAGCTTTGTAATTGATTGAGTTCCAAAGAAAAGCGGCTCTGACGTTCAGAGCCGCCCTGAAGGGGGTGAAAATTTGGGCTGGTGTGATTAACGCACCATTGCCCGTAGAGAAGTGACATCGATTGGCTTCATCAGATAGAGCCGCACTACCTTGGCCCCAATGGCTGCAATATGGGGTAGTCGCCGCAGCAGCTTGATTAACTTGGGCTGAGTGGAACTGCCAATGGCGCTGAGCTTAGCGTTGCTAGCAGCAGCTTCATCCATCAGCGCCACGAATTGGGGATGGTCAACATTGAGGATCACCGGGAATACCCGTCCGGCAGACTCGTTGGTCTTACGGATTACGTGAATGTCGTAGTCTCTAGCGTTCAGGCCAATCGACTTGTAGAAATCACTGCGCTGCAGGTCATTCAGATACATAGTCACAAAGACTGACAGCAAGAAGAAGCGACACCACAGCTTCGCTTTCCAGTCGTTAAGAATAGAGGGCTGGGCCTTCATCAGCGCCGCAAAAAAGTCGCCGTGACGGTTCTCATCCTGACACCAGTTCTCAAAGAATCGGAAGATGGGGTAAATCTGGTTTTCGGGGTGAGACTCTAGGTGGCGATAGATGGTGATGTAGCGCCAGTAGCCAATCTTCTCAGAGAGATAGGTGGCGTAGAAAATGAATTTGGGTTTGAAGAAGGTGTACTTTTTGCTCTTGGTCAAAAAGCCGAGATCAAGCTGGAGGTTGAAGTCCGACATGGCTTTATTGAGAAAGCCTGCGTGCCGAGCCTCATCCCGCGACATTAGCGAAAAACACTCCGCCAGTACCGGGCTTTTGCCCTTGAGACGGCGTCCTAGCTCTTTGTAAAGTAAGAAACCGGAGAATTCAGCCGTACAGGAGCGCTCTAGAAACTCAACGAACAGCTTGCGGGTTTCGCCATCAATATGCTCCCAGGACTGATTGAACTGCTCATCGCGTACAAAATGGTGGCGATTGTAGTCAGCCTGAAACTCTTCCAGGATGGCTTTCAGCTCCCCTTCATTGACAGAGATATCCATCTCTGCCATTTCCTCAAAGTCAGTGGTATAAAAGCGCGGCGTCAAGATAGTGTCTTGAGCAGGTGCTTTGACGCCTGGCCGGATTTCTTGAAAATCAGGTTTTTTGAGGGAATCTACCATGAGTCCTTTAATACTTGCTTATGAGGGTTGCGCCTGTAGCGGGCGATCGCAGCTAAAGAGCCTTTGAGCCTGCAGTCTTTACGAGGTTTGATTAAATAGGTGGGTCAGCCCAGACAGCATCCCCAATCATGACCCTTAGTGTATCAACCCCAAAGCCCTTAAATCTCGTTGCCTAGTTTAAGAATTGCAACAGTCTGGGTTGACTATTGAGCTTCTTCTAAGCGCTCCTGCAGCTCATATTCCTTCAAAAGGGTGGTAACTCGCTGCTGAATTTCCAAATGGGGTTCTACCCCTTCGTAGGCAAAGCGCTTGTAGCCACCAGTCTCCACCAGTTCAGCTAAATACAGCACTCGGTCATCTGTGCGAGGGTGCGTCGCAAACCAGCTTAGACCAGCCCGTTCCTCAGCTTCCTGGTCGAGCGTCATCATCAGGCGATACAGACCATCTGCTGCGTAACCACTGGCTGCTAGAATCTGCGTGCCCATCACGTCTGCCTGGCGCTCCATTTGGCGGGAATAGCCCGTCACTACCAGCCCGGTGGCAATGTTGGCGGCGGCTGGTACGGGTATGTATTGGGCCAGACTGGCGGCAAGATTGCCTTCAGTGGCTAGCTGAAATCCGTGGGAGAGCACAGCATGGGAAATTTCATGCGCTAGCAGCCCGGCCAGCTCAGCCGCGGATTCGGTTTTGAGGATGGCACCGGCATTGATAAAAATTTTGCCCCCTGGCAGAGCGAAGGCATTCAGCCGCTCGTCTAAAACCACGTAGAACTCATAGTCAAACTCATCTCGTCCAGCCACGCGGGCTAGCCGCTGACCCAGACCATTGATGTAAGCCGTGACTTCTGGATCGGTGACAACGGGGAGCTGCTCCCGCGCCTGCTCAGCAATGCGATCGCCCATACCGCTCTCACCCCGCAGCAGCAGCAGCGTCGAGTCTAAGGCCGAGAAAGGGCCAAACAGCCCGCCTGTCAGCGCATAGCCTAGCGCTCCCGTGACAATGTTGCCAATGACGTTGCCCTGCAGGTCTTGCCGCAGCTCTCGGCGGAACCGATCCAGATTCGTGTTCGCCAGTTCTAGCATGGCATCGTGCTCTGGATGGCGGGGATTGAGCACTGCAAACTGTCGGGCCGCGATCGAGGCTTCAATCCACTGCTCAGCATGCATCAGCACCTCAACCTGAGCCATCAGTAAGTCGGGCTGGGCTGGATAGCGAGTGGCGGCGGCTAACATCACTGCGATCGCTTCCTCTGAGCGATCGTATTCAATTAGAGCTTGAGCGTAGCGAATATGACCGGGAATAAACTCTGGGTACTGTTCAACCAGGAGCTGTAGCGGGACTAGTATCCGGGTTTCTAGCCCTAATTCAGTCCCCGCCTCAGCCTCACGCCAATAAACCGCTGCGGCTGGTGAAAGATTGTCAGCCGACAGGACTGGCTCCGGCAGTTCTAACGCGGCTTCTCCCTCAGGCAAAGGAACCTTTGCCAGAGGA
>JAAHIC010000611.1 GCA_010671965.1 Leptolyngbya sp. SIO4C5 | reverse complement strand
TCAATTCGATTGCCGACAAGCCCCTGGTGATTTTGCTAGAGCAGGATCCAGTTCAGATTGAGAGTCTAGCCCAGGCCGTTGAATCTTTGAACTGCCTGTGGGCGATCGCCCGTTCTCAGCCAGAACTTTTAGAGAAAGTGCAGCAGCTGCGACCCCAAGCCGTTCTGCTGAATCTGGCGGTGGCTGACAGCAGCGATTTGTTAATCAAGCAGCTACGGGCCGAAGCTGAACCGCCGATGCTAATTGCGATCGCTGCCGCCGAAACCCAGGCTGCTAAAGCCAGTCAGGTGGATCATGTTTTACCTGTGCCGTTTGATCCGGCTGCGCTGCAGCCGCTGCTGGCTCGCTTTAGGCCCGTACCGCCCACCCTGGCAGATGTGACTGTGCTGTTGCTGAAGCAGGCAGAAACCCTGAGCCACTCTACTAATCCGGTAGATCGCCTCCTCCAGCAGTATCAGTGCCGCGTGTTGGAGGTAGATGATGTAGATCAGGCCAAGCTTTTAAGCCAAATTTGGCGGCCTCAAGTGATTCTGCTCGATCCTGAGATCGACAATCCAGAAACATGTCTGCAACGGCTAAGCCGACAGCCAGCACTGTCTAGCCTACCTGTCGTGACTTTGACCAATGCAGCTACCCAGTTTGCCAATCAGCTAGCCACTCTGAGGGTTTTCCCCTGTCTGGCTTCTTTGGAAAGTGCCTCGGCTAATGCCGCCAGCTCGCCCTTGCTAGAGGTGATTCAAGTGGCGATACAAACCTGTCAGTCCCATTAATCCAGTTTTTCGCCGCTGAAGATAAAAATGGGATCAACGGCGGCAAAAACTTGATGATAGCCGCGTCTTTCTAGCCGATTGACGGCAGGTTGGACAACCTCAATATTGCGCACCTGCAGCTCGGCAAAGCTTTCGGATACCTGATACAGATTCTCTAAATTGCTGACGGTGACAACGAAGCGGCCGCCCGCACTCAGCGATCGCCAAGCGGCTTTTACCGTTGCCTGCAGCGGTCGTCCCCCCTCAATCAAAATGCAGTCGGGCTGGGGGGGAAGCTGGGCTAAACAGTCAGGGGCACTGCCTACAATCACGTCCACATTGCTGACCTGAAAGCGATCGCAATTGTGTCGAATTAAATTGGCAACGTCTCGATCGCGCTCTACGGCAACAATTTGCCCTGTCGGACACAGCAGTGCTGCTTCAATTGCAATCGTGCCGGTACCCGCGCCGATATCCCACAGCCTGGAGTCTTTTTTCAGCCGCAGGTAGCTTAAGACCAATAGCCGCACCTCCCGCTTGCTCATGGGAATACCGGGAAGCTGCTCAAACAAAGCGTCAGGAATACCAGGCGTGATATAGGGCCACAGAGAAGCCATTGTGCTGTTAGATGGTGTGGATAAAGGTATCAGTCCTCATCAGGTTAAACGAATTACTCAAGCTAGGCTCGCCGATGCGATGATTCTGACGGTCTGTAAGCTGGGATCAGCGCAGCCTGTGAGAGTGCCCCCGGCTGCCAAAATAGTCTGTAAATAGGCGATCGCTTCTGGCTCAATCTTCTCTCCCGGAAAGATGAGGGGAATGCCCGGCGGATAGGGGCAGATCAGCTCAGCGCTAATTTCGCCAAGGGCGGTTTGCACAGGGACCGTTTGAGTCGACGCAAAAAAAGCCTGTCGCGGCGTCAGGGACGGCACCGCCGAATAGGCAGGCAGCGGCGAGCCAGGCGGCGGCGATTGATGACTCGCCTGGGTTGTCAACTGCTCAAAGGCAGTGACAAGCTGTTGTAGGTCTGCCGCCGTATTGCCCAAACTGACGATGAAGGTCAGGTGTCTGGCCGTGGGCAGCTCAGCCGTTACGCCAAGCCGATGGTGCAGCCACTCATCGGCGTCAAATCCATTTAGCCCCAAACCCACAACTTCAACAGTCAGCCGGGTCAAATCGAGCCGATCAGGAGCCACCGCCGCAGGGGATAAAACGCGCAAACCGGATATACGGCTAAGCTGCGATCGCGCTGCTGTCGCTAACTCCAGGGTTCGCTCCATAAGTGAATAACCCTGGGTTGCCATCTGCTGCCGCGCCGCGTCCAAAGAGGCCAGTAGCAAATAGCTAGGACTGCTGGACTGGGTCATTGCCAAAGCCTGCCGCAGGCGATCGCGATTGATTCTCTGCCCCTGAACGTGCAGCATCGACGCTTGGGTCAGGGCCGAAAGAACCTTGTGGGTTGACTGCACGGCGATATCTGCCCCAGCGGCGAGGGCAGCGGCGGGCAGATCGGGGTGAAAGCCGAAATGAGCGCCATGAGCCTCGTCTACAATCAGCGGCAGGTCAAACTGATGCACGTGCTGGGCGATCGCGGCGACTTCAGAACAAAGCCCCAAATAGGTCGGTGAAACTAACATAACGGCTTTAATCGCCGGGTGTTGAACCAAAGCCTGTTGCACCTGGGCCAGAGTCACGCCGCGCACAATATCCCAGTCCGAGTCATAGGCAGGCTGTAGCCAAACGGGGACAGCTCCGGCCAGGACAAGAGCCGTAAAGACCGAGCGGTGGGCATGGCGCGGCACCAAGACGCGATCGCCAGGCTGGCAAACCGCTAGAACAGCCGCCTGCAAGCCACAGGTAGAGCCATTGGCCAGGAAAAAGGTTTCTTCAGCCCCAAAGGCGGTGGCGGCTAGTTTTTGCGCCGCCTGGATTGGGCCAGCGGGGGCTGACAGATTATCCAGCTCCGGCAGCTCTGGCAAATCCGCCTGCAGTGCCTTCTGACCAATGAGTTCGCGTAGAAGCTGGGCAGCTCCCTGCCCCCGTTTGTGCCCAGGAGTGTAAAAAGCCGCCTGCGATCGCTGGGCGCACTGCTGTAGAGCCGTGACTAGCGGCGTTTGTCGCTGCTCAGCCTCAAATCTACTGGGCTGCTCTCGGTTGATAGCCATGCCGAACTGACAGCCTACTAGGCTGGATCGCAGCGAATTTCTACCAGAAAGCCGTCTGGGTCGTAGCAGTAGATGCCGCGTCCGGTAGGGCGGCTGACCGGGCCGTGATCAAGCGGAACCTGATTGGCCTGCAGCACCGCGATCGCTAAATCAAACTGCTCCGGGGCAATGTCAAAGGCTAAATGGTTGGCCCGGGTAAACTGCTGCTGCGGATCAGTAGCAGGCGGTGACAGCTCTGGCTCCCAAAATAAATCCAGGATGGTATTGTCCGGCAGCCTGAAGTTAGCTACTTTCCCGGCTGCTACCAGCTCTTTAAGGGTTTTAGGAACTTCTGTCCCTGTCAGCTCATGCAGTCCCAAAATTTCGCCATAAAACCGACGGGAGGCCGTCATATCTTGAACGTTGAGGGCAATGTGGTGAATGCCCCTGAGCCGCATTACTTATGTCTGACCTTGTGACCACATCGCCCATGAGACTGCCCAAACAAACGCTCAGAGGCATTCACCACATTGCCCTCAACG
>JAAHIC010000610.1 GCA_010671965.1 Leptolyngbya sp. SIO4C5 | reverse complement strand
CCGGTGGCCGCTGGTCGCACGTACGATTCATCAGGCGATCGGATCGGCCTGGCACGCAATCTAAGCATGTGCCCTCTGGAAATCGCTAGACTGTGGACCACTGAACGAGGACGAGTCGCGCCAGTTTCTGAAATTTCGGCAACCTGACGATCTACTTTAGCGGTATCAATTTCAATATTGAGCCTTAGCAAGTTTTGCACCTGGCGATAGACGGCCTGACCGTAGGAACTGTGGCTGAAGCGATCCACGAGGATAACGCCGGTGGCGGCGACCAGCAGAGAGACTAGGGGCGGCACTAGCGGAATCCAGCCCCCTTCTATAAACAGTAGCCAAGCTCCACCATAGATAAGGCCAGTCAGCAGCAGCAGGCCAAAGCTAAATCCCAGGGGATGGCGCACAAACCAGGCCAAAACACCCCCCATTAGCCCCCAGCCCATAATCCAAAGAATTTCTTGTCGGGTTGACCAAGTCCAAATCAGGGGGCGATCGTCTAGGACCGCGCTGAGAATCTGGCTGATGGACTGAGCGTGAACCACAACTCCCGGCATCTTTTGCTGATCTTGCAGGCCGCCGCTGTAGGGCGTATAAAACTCATCCTTGGCCTGGGGGGTAGTGAGGCCGATCAGCACGATGCGATCGCGGATCAGTTCTGGATCTACCTGGCCCGCCATCACCTGCCCAAAGGTCACGCGGGGAGCAATCTGCTCAGCCGAGCGATAGTTGAGCAGAATCTGGTAGCCGTTGTCATCGACGGCCTGATAGCCGCCCATGCCGCTGCGGAAGCGATCGAGCACAACGGTATCAAGCTGAATCGCCTCAGTTTCAGTTAGTTGGGCCTCAATGCCCTCTGCCTGCAAATACTTGAGGGCGAGCTGCAGGCCAAAGGAAAACAGAACCTGTGAGCCGTTACAGAGATGCTCTAGGGGCAGGACATCCCCAAACGGTTCCGGGGCCGCCACCAGCAGGTTGCGGCGCAAGATGCCGCCTGGATCGACCACGATGTCAGAAAAGCCAACTGTTTCAGCGGCAGCACTGGCAGGCGGCGCAATGCCCGGATCCTCGAAACTGCTTAGCTTACAGACGGTGACAATGCGATCGCTTTGCCGAATCTGGCTGAGCAGCGCCTCGTGCCCCGCCCCAATCGGTACGTCGCGGAAAATATCGAGGCCAATCACTCTGGGTTCATCGGCCAGCAGCCGCGTCAGCAGCGCCGTCAGGGTCTGATCCTGAATCGGCCATTCCTGACGGGTTTGAATATCGTTTTCAGTGATGCCGACAATTAAAAGGCGCGGATCGGGTTCGGCCTCAGGCCGGGCGCGAATGAGCTGATCGTAAGCGGCTAGTTCTAGACCCTGGAGCCAGCCTAGCGAGCGACCACCCGCCACGGCAGCGCCCAGTAGCAGGCTGGTCAGGCAAGCCGTTTGCAAAAAAGGGCGCAGTTTTTGCCAGGGGCGGCGCGGTAGCCAGGCCCGTAGCTGACTGAGAGGAGAAGAAGGGGCCATCTGCAAGTAAGATTCGCAGCCGAGCGGTACTTCAAGCTTAGTGCCATCGGCAGTTATTCGCACAGATGAACTTTAAGGACAACTGGCAGGCTGTCTGGACGGTACTGTGCCGTGGGGTTGCTCAAGCGTGAGGCTGAAATTGTACCTCCCCTTCTCCCCCAAAACAAAATTTTGCCGATTTTTACGGATAGGGCCTGATAGGCGCGAAGTATGAACTGGATCAGTCTTTAGTCAGTCTCTATCTCTATAGATACATAGATACGGGCGATCGCGATTTTAGCTCCCTAGCCCCTCACCCCAACTGCTAAGCCATAAAACCTGCTATGCCTCACTGGTGCAAACTCTCGACATCCTTTTTAACCAGTCTCTCAGTTGTCGCCCTCGCGTCTTCTGTTCAGGCCGGTCTTAGTTTCAACTCTCCCGATTTGCAGGCCCCCGGTAACCGTGAGGCAGGCGCGTCTCGCAGTGATGACAATTGCCTAGTTGCGGCTGACAGCCGCCCCGATGAGCTGGTCGCCCTGATTCCCAACACCAACATGGGCCTCACAACTGAAGCTGCCCCTACTTTTTATGTTTACGTGCCGCCCAATCGCGGTGAAACGTTGGAATTTTTGCTCTATGAAGCGGGCACTAACCGCCTTGTTTACCAGGAAAGCTACGAGCCACAGGCTAGTTCTGGGCAGCTCCTAGCGGTTGATTTGCCGGCAGACGGTCAGCACTCGCTAACCGTAGGCCAAGACTATTACTGGTACTTTTCGGTAGTTTGCAGTCAGGCCCAGCCAGATGAAAATCTGGTGGTAGAAAGCAATATTCGCCGGATTGCTCCCACGGCTGAGCTGAGCCAGCAGCTGGCCGCCGCCCGCCCCCAAGACCGCCCTGCCATCTATGCGGGCGCTGGGGTCTGGTACGAAACCCTAGAGGCCCTAGCCGCCGTCGAACCCGACTATACCTCTCTGCAGTGGCGATCGCTGCTACAGTCGGTTGGCCTAGAGGAACTGGCCGATACGGTAGCGCTCAAAAACTGATAGCATAGGGCGACATTCGCGCCCGACCTATGCCCCCACAGCCTCGCAAACGATTCGGTCAGCACTGGCTTAAAAATGAAAAAGTGTTGCACCGAATTTTGGCTGCTGCCGAAGTGACCAAGGGCGATCGCATTTTGGAAATTGGCCCTGGCACGGGCATTTTGACCCGGTGGTTGACCTCCCTGGCCGACGCGGTCGTAGCCGTCGAGATCGATCGCGATCTCTGTCAGCAGCTGCGCCGTCAGTTTGAGGCAGTTGAGCAATTTCTGCTGCTGGAAGGTGACATTCTACAGCTCGATCTAGCAGCGTCCCTGAGCCAGCAGCCCGATTTTTGGCCCCTCAACAAAGTCGTGGCCAATATTCCCTACTACATCACCGCGCCCATTTTAGAAAAGCTGCTGGGCCGTGTCGCCCAGCCCAATCCTCAACCCTTCGACCAGATTGTGCTGCTGATTCAGAGAGAGGTCGCCGATCGCCTCTATGCCCAACCCGGCTCCAAAATCTTCGGCGCGCTTTCGGTCAGAGTGCAGTATTTGGCTGGCTGTGAGCTGATCTGTCCGGTACCTGCCAAAGCCTTCCAGCCCCCGCCCAAAGTTGAATCTGCCGTTGTCCGCCTGCGGCCTCGGCCCTTTTTGCCGGCAGCAATCAACCCTCCCCTTTTTGAGCAGCTAGTCCAGCTGGGCTTTAGCAGTCGCCGCAAAATGCTGCGCAACAATCTCCAGGATTTAATCGATCGAGAACAGCTAATATCCCTGCTGACGTCTTTAAAAGTTTTGCCGACAGCCCGGGCAGAAGATCTCAGCGTTGAGCAATGGGTCAGGTTAAGTAATAAGATTCAAGAGATGCGTGGCAATGACGGGTAGGGATGGGGTCTGGTAAACACGGCCCTCCCTACCCGTCATTGCCACGCATCTCTTA
>JAAHIC010000061.1 GCA_010671965.1 Leptolyngbya sp. SIO4C5 | reverse complement strand
GCAACTTAGAAAGGAATGAGGTGGATCTGATGCTCAACCGCTTCAGCAGCCTCTTCTCAAATAGCCCCCAACAGCAACAGCAGCTTCAAGAAGAGCTGCACGCCTATTTGATCCAAAATATTCCGCTAGATGAGCTGACGCCCAAGCTAAAAACCCAGGCCGAGCGAGAACTTGTGCTGAGATTGGGGTATGAGGTGATTAGTGCTAGCGCGCGATCGCCTGGCGAAACGCCCATCAACAGTCAAGAAGCCAGAGCCTATCAGCACCTACTAGATTTGCTAGATTTGTCCCCTAGCGTTGTTAAACAAGTAGAAGCCGAAGCGGAAGCTGCGCTCAATAGCAAGACAGGCATTGTCGATCGGCTGACAGATGAGCTAAAGCAGTTTTTGCAGGGCTAGATCTGTTAGAGCAGCAGTCATTGCTGCCTGTCCCTGACGTTGATTCTAGTCAAGCACAAGGGCTGCTAGGCACTCATCTCCAACATGCGCTGAATGGGCCGGAGAGCAGCGATGCGAATGTCTTCGGGCAGCGTAATTTCGGGCTGGCGATTTTTCATTGCCAAGTAGAGCTTTTCTAGCGTATTAAGCCGCATGTGGGGGCACTCGTTGCAGGCACAGTTGGTCTGGGGCGGAGCTGGAATAAACAGCTTATGGGATACCTGCTTCTGCATTTGGTGAATAATGCCAGGCTCAGTGGCGACAATAAACTGGTCTTTGGCGCTTTGCTGCACGTACTTGAGTAAGGCGGTGGTAGAACCAATAAACTGCGCCTGCCGCAGCACAGGCTCCTCGCATTCGGGATGGGCCACGACTTCGGCCTCCGGATACTCCATCTGTAGCTGCACAATTTTCTTTTCAGAAAATGTCTCATGTACAATGCAGCTTCCCTGCCACAGCAGCAGCTCCCGCCCGGTTTGCTCCATGACATAACGACCTAAATTGCGATCGGGAGCAAAGATGATAGGCCGCTCAGGTGGAATCTGATTGACAATCTTGACGGCGTTAGAGCTGGTACAGATAATGTCGCTCATCGCTTTGATTTCAGCCGTACAGTTGATGTAAGACACTACCCAGTGGTTGGGATGGGCAGCTTTGAACTGAGCAAATTCAGCGGGCGGACAGCTATCCGCTAAAGAACAGCCCGCATTAAGATCGGGTAAAAGAACCAGCTTATCGGGGTTGAGAATTTTGGCAGTCTCCGCCATAAAGTGAACCCCAGCAAACACGATGACATCGGCATCTGTGCTAGCCGCTTTTTGCGATAGCCCCAAAGAATCCCCAATGTAGTCGGCCACGTCTTGAATATCTGGCTCTTGGTAATAATGGGCCAGAATCACCGCATTCAGGTCTTTTTTCAGCGTTTCGATCGCGGCAAATAAGTCAGTCGATGAGGGGAGAGGACTCAGTTTTGGCGTTGCTGTAGTAAACACTAGATACTCGACTTTTTTGTGAAGTCCATGATTTGAACTATTTAGAATTATAGTTGTTTTCACCAAAAATGAATAGGGGGTAATTGGCGAGCTAGCGACTGGTAGCAAGCTGCTGATGGGGCTGGTGTATTCTTTAGACTTGCTGCTGCCAGGTTTTGTAGAGTTCCGCAACGGCGATCGCCCAGCCTGTCGCTCCCGGCTGCGGAGCGATTTGCCAGCCGCGATCCCTGAGCTGTGGATGGGGGCCATCGGCTCCGGGAATGACAACGGCAATATCGACGTTTGCTAGTAGGTCGATGTCGTTGGGACTGTTGCCCAAACCAAGCGTGGTGATGGGTCGATGCGGCATAGCTGCCTGATAGAGCGCTTTGAGCTTGAGTACTGCCACCCCTTTGCCCGCCTCACTGCCAATGAGGTGAGAAAAGCGATCGCCCACGACGACCTGAAAGCCCATCTCAGCCGCGGCGGCTTCTAAATCGGCTGTGGCTACGTTTTTGGGGGTCAGAAATGGTTCGGTAAACTCGCGGGCCTTGGCTTCTTTGGCGTCCTGAGCGGATAGTCCGGTAAGCTGCTGAATCTGCTCTATGGAGAGATCGCCAAATCCTTTCAGCGGACGGCCAATGGATTGGGCTACTGCCTTCAGTCCGGCTCTGGCCATAACGTAGGCGCAGCCGAGCTGTAGCAGATGGTAGCTGCCCGCAGGTTCAGCCTCCGGCGGCAGCTCAAAAGCGCCATAGTCGGCTGGGATGAAAACGCCGCTGCCGTTTTCGGTGATGAAGGGAGTTTGGAGCGAGAGCTGCTGAATCAGGGTTTCAACTTCGATGCGGGTTTTGCTGGTGACAGGAATTACCGGAATCGCTTCAGTCTTAAGCTGTTCTAGCAAAGGGCAGGCCGCTGCGTAGCTGTAGGTTTCAGACTCTAGCAGGGTGCCGTCTAAATCAGTAAAAATCAGCAGCGCGGGGGAAGTAGTAGACATCGGCTTCAGCTAAACAGGAGCAGCGACCTTTTTATTATTGGGGATGAGGTCGCCCTAGATGTAAGTTTTAGCAAGTAAATTGACTGGCACTATGGCAATAGGACAATTCTTGAGAGTCAACCGCAAATACTGTCTCTTACCGGGGGTTTTAGCTGGGGCGCTGCTGGCTGGCTGTGGGGGAGCCGACGAAGCCGTCTCAGACGGCGCTGTTGATCAGGCACTGGCGGCAGAGGGTCAGGCCATTCTCAGTACCCTCAACCGAGCTCAAACAGCTTATTACCTAGAAACCGGAAAGTTTGCTACAGATATTGAGACACTAGATGCCAATTTACCCACCGCTACCGATCAGTATCGCTATGAAATCATGCTTACAGATCCTGGAAAAGCAGTGGCGATCGCTGTGGCCCAGCAGCCTGAGCTAGTTAGCTACACCGCAGCAGTCTATGTCGTCAGTGCCGATGGAGACACCCTAGACGGCATTTGCAAAACTGCCACGGCTTCTACAGTGCCTCCGGCAGTGCCCACTTTAGAGGCATCCCAAATTCGCTGTCCTGAAACAGCCCAGCCGATTCAGTCAGATTGAGGCTTTGAGCGGGCGCTTGCTCTAGGTTAGGACTTTGCCCTTTATCCTAGACAAAGGGAATACTGAAAGAACTTGCATGACTAGCCTGAAGCCACCATCCGTCAAAGCCACTCGCATTGCTGTTGTCGGAGATGTTCACGATCAGTGGGAAGCCGATGACGCCGCCGCTCTCCAGCATCTTGGTGTCGATTTGGTGCTGCTGGTGGGAGACTTTGGCAATGAGGCTGTGGAAGTGGTGCGGGCGATCGCGGCGCTGAAGCTACCTAAAGCCGTTGTTTTAGGCAATCATGATGCCTGGTATAGCGCCACGGAATGGGGCCGCAAAAAGTGTCCCTACGATCGCACCCTAGAAGATCGGGTGCAGCAGCAGCTCGATTTGCTCGGAGCCGCTCACATTGGGTACGGCAAATTGGAACTGCCCCAGCTGAATCTCAGCCTGATTGGCGGTCGTCCCTTTAGCTGGGGTGGGTCTAAGTGGAAGCATGTCAGTCAGTTTTATCAAGCGCGCTACGGCATTGCAAGCTTAGAAGCTTCAACTGCCCATCTGCGATCGCAGGTAGAGCAGGCCGAACATGAGCAACTGATTTTTGTGGGTCACTGCGGCCCGGCAGGGCTAGGGGCTGCGCCCGAAGACCCCTGCGGCAAAGACTGGAATCCGGTGGGTGGTGACTATGGCGATCCGGATCTGGCAGCGGCGATCGCCTCAGCACAGGAAATGGGCAAGCAGGTACCGCTGGTTACCTTCGGCCACATGCATCACCGCCTGCGTCACAATAAGGAGCGGTTGCGCCAGCGCCTAGTGCGCGATCGCTCTGGCACTGTCTATTTAAACGCCGCCAGCGTACCCCGCATCATTAAAACGGAAACGACCTGTTTGCGGAATTTTTCCTTAGTCACGCTTGCCCAAGGCGAAGTGGTGCAAGCGGCCCTAGTGTGGATGGATGAAAATTTTGCGATCGCCTCTGAAGAGGTGCTCTATGCTCGCCCGGTTAAATCTCTCTCAGCTAGCTAATCCAGCCCGGCTTGTATAAAGCCTTGCTGGGGGTAAATTCTAGGTTTAAGCCAGCAGGCTATCAGCAGAGCCTGCAATTTTAGGCTTTGGATCCTGCTAGCTGAGCCAGATGAGGCTACCAGCGGTTTTCAAATTCTAAGAGCAGACCAGAACGTTCGTTAAAGTCTTCATAGCTGGTTGTGCCCCTGAGGGTAAACTGATCGCTGATGCGATAGCGCAGATTGAACTGGGGTGGATCGTCCGCAGTAACAATCTTCAGCAGCGAGGCTGAAAGATTGTTAGAAAGGTTAAAGCCAACTTCTGCTCCCAATTCAAGACTGCCCCCGGTTTCTTGGGCCGACGAGCTATTAGCTGGAAATAGCCTGAACTCGCTGAGGCTGAGAGCACTGCCAATCGTATCCTGCACGGCAATCAAGAAGGCGCTGCCGGCCAGGGTCACTAGACCCTGGAACTCATCGCCACCGCCAGAACCGACCGATTCTAAAGCACTGACAAAGCCGCCGCTCAGCAAGGCTAGAATTTCGCCTTCGCTACGAGGGGGAGAACTGGAAAGCACGATATTGTCAGCTACGTTGCTGTTGAGCTGACTAGCTGGTCCCGTGACCTCAGCTCGAATCCGAATAGTTTGAATAGAACCCTGGTTGAGTCCTAGCAGCTCGGTTGGCGGTTCGCTGCGCTCAGAGGGTGGGTAAGGGGTGCTATCGGCAAACGTAAATCCGGGAGCGTTGGCCTCCTGCAACGAGGTCTGTAGCGTTACATTCAGATCCGGATCTAGCCCTTGACCGGGAGAGAACGTCGCCGTATTGTCATCACCGACAACGCGGAACTGGGTCGTATAGAGATTGACGCGACCGCGCGGCAGAGAAATAATGCCATCTGGCTGCAAATTACTGAAGGTGCCGTCAATCGTCAGCGTGCCTTCAGCAATAAAGTTGAGCAGATTGCCCTGCACAATTTGAATATCATCTCCTAAAATCAGCTCCAAATCACTGAGCTGAGGCGGTGAAACAATTGCGGCGGCCTGAGATTCAACACTGCTGGTGCTAGCACTTTCTGCGCCGCCTCTTTCTGGCAAGAAGACGCGGCCATCAGAGAGCAGCACCTCGCCGCCAATCAGGGGAGCTAAAGCGCTGCCACCCAGCACGACTGTTCCTTCCACGTTGCCGCTGTAAAGCCCCTTGAAGTTGATCGCCAGCTGCTCTAGGGCGATCGCCAAGGGCTGCTGAGCAGCAGGGACATCGGGCTGAAAATCTTCAATGTCAGGGTCAGTTGTGATGGGAACGAGCAAGGGGAAGACGCCCTGTCCGGTCACCTGCCCGTTGCTCAAATCGCCTGATAGATTTTGCACCACGATTTGATTCCCTTCAAAGCTAGCTAGGGCTGAGAAGTTAGTCAGGTTTTCATCAGGCAGCAGGATAGAGCTGAGCGTGGCATTTGCCACCTGAGCCTGCCCCGTAATGCTGGTAATGAGCGGAAAAGGAGAGTAGTCAGGCCACACGCCAACGGCATCAAACTCCACCTCGCCGTCTCCTGATTCCCAAGTTACCTGCCGGGTGAAAAGATTGAGCAGGGCCAGTCCTTCGTCGCTAACCTGCGCACTGGCCTCAAAGCGATCGCTGTCAGGGTATACCGTCATAAAGTTGAAACGGTATGGAAAACTAGCCGTCACCACTAGCGGATCGGGTTCTTCTACCACGACGCGGCTAATCAGGTTAAAGCGGGCTTCATTGTAAATAAAGTCGGCCTTAGCCGAGGCAATACTGCGATCGTTAATTTCGCCGTCTTCTAAGGTAACGGTGCCTCTCAACTGCGGATCCTGTAGACTGCCGGTTAAGCTAGCGGTGGCGTCAAGTCTGCCATCTAGACTCACTGGCAGGCGTCCTATCAGGCGGCGCAGCCGGGAAACAGGCAGATTTTCAGCCGTCAGGTTTAGCGTGCGGCGCTCGGCATCTGCGTCTCTCAGAGCCACATCGCCTACCAGGCTGAGGAAGATATCCTCTTCTAGCGATCGCAGACTCACCGGATTCAGCATCAAAATGCCGTCTGCATACTCCCCTTGGGCTACCACTTCGTCAATGGCATAGTCATTGCCCCAGCGCCATTGATCACCTGTCAGGTCAAATTCAACGTCTATCCCCGTCTGGGACGAGCTAGCGAGCTGTATCTGGCCGGTAAAAGAGCCCGTCAGTTCCGACAGGGGCGGGAAGGGAGCCGCGGCGGCTTCGGCGGCTTCAATATCTTCTAGGGCTTGAATCTCAGAAAAGCGCTGAAGCTGGCGCAGGAGAGAAGCGTTAGCACTTCCGGCGGGCTGAGTTGCGAGGTAAGCTTGCACCTGTTCGGGCGAAAGTTCTGCGCCCAGCGGTGCCTGGAAGCCCCGCCGAAAATCAGCAAAGTCAGAAATTTGCAGCGCCGCCAAAATATCTTGAATTTTGCCCTGGGTGACTTCTATATCAGCTAGCAGCGTCGGCGTTACCCCCGGCGCATAGCGACCGCTGAGCAAATATTCGCTCTCCCCTCGCAGGAGACGTGCCCCTGTTAGCTGAGCCACGCCGTTCTCATAGGCGACTCGTCCGGTCAGGCGATCGGCAGTGATATAGCCGATCCCCGGCTGATCAACATTAAACTCAGCTACAAAATCCTGCTCTTGTAGATCGATGACCAGCAGGGCTTCGTCAATGCGACCGCTGATCTGACCGACATTGGCAATGCCGCCGGGGGGGAGATTTAGCGCTACCAGCGGGAAGTCTTCAATCTCGACCCGCAGCAGATCGTCTTCGGTCGTCCGGCCCAGCGCGATCGCCTCGTCTAGCTCCACGGTAAAGTTCAAATTGCGATCGCTGAGGCGATAGTCTACCTGAATTTGATCTTCTGGCCCCAGCAGCGCCAGATTGAACTGGTTGCTGTTGGTCAGGCTAATTTCCCCTACTAGGCGTGGATCAAAGGCTAGCTCATTCACTACTAAGTCAGAAAGAGCCAAATCCCCCTGCAGATTCAAATTGCTGGGGGTGCCCGAAAGCCGTCCCTGAAAGTCGGCCCGTCCGTCTAAAGCAACAAATTGGGGCAGATTGACGGGCAAGGCCTGTAGCGGGTAATCGTCAGTGCGCAAGTTGAGGTCGATGTTGGCGATCGCCGGGGCGTTAGCGCCGCTAAGGCGAGGCGTAATCGTGCCGCTGGCCTGCAGCCCGGCCCCGCTGGCTTGGGCAATATTGATCTGGCTGCCATCCCAGGAGAGGGTGGCCGTCAGGGGCTGGGCTAAATCCCTGAGCTGGGCCGAGTAGCCCGCAAAGCTAGCCAATCCCTGTGAGAGAGCTACGTTTCCCTGCGCCCGAATGCCCGCCAGGCTGAGATTGTCAACGCTGCCGGAAAGCTGTACTCGACCGCTGGCATCGCCCCGCAGGGCCGAGGCGAACTGATTTAAGCCAACCCCGCCGCTGCGCACATCCGCGTTCCACAGACCGTTGGCTAGAGAGACATCGGCATCGAGCTGACCTGAGGCCAACTGCACCGCAATATCTCCCTGGCCTCGAATCGCCGCTAAGCTAAAGTCTGTAACGCTGCCGGAAACCTGAGCCTGACCGCTGGCGCGACCCTGCAGGGCTGAAGCAAACTGGCTGAGTTCTAAGCCACTGCCGCGAATATTGGCATCCCAAAAGCCATTGGCTAAAGCCGCATCTACATTTAAGCGACCTGCGGCGAGCTGTAGGGCCGCATCTCCTTCAGCCTGAATGCCCGCCAGACTTAGATCGTTGAGGCTACCGGAGAGCTGAAACTGACCGTCAGCAATGCCGTCTAGCTGATCGGTAAACTGGCCTAACTGAATACCTTGTCCCCGCAGATTCGCCCGCCACTGGCGATCGACCAAAGTGCCGCTGCCGCTGACAGTACCTCCCGCTACCTGCACTACCGTATCGTTGAAGTTGATGCGATCGCCCGCAAATGCAATCGTGCCGCGACTGGGATAGGAGGCCCCCGGTGCGCGCCAATTGACGGCTCCCCGTAGATTGTTCAGCGGCCCGGCCACTTCAGCGTCTACTGCCAGTCGCCCAATCTGCACCGCCTCTGGTAGCCCATAAGCCTGTCCGATGGCATCGGCGGGCAGCGCTTGCCCTTCTGCCTGTAAGAACAGCTCTCCTGTTTCCCCTAGACGATAGCGACCCCGACCGACTAGGCGTCCTCCGGCTGTGGGCAGAGCGCGAAACTGATTAATGGTGAGGGTTGGGCGATCGAAATCAAAGTCAAGGGCTAGCTCGGCAAAGCTGACTCGATCAATCAGAGCGCTGCCCAAAGAGTTAATCGTGCCGCTGACATTGGGATCGGCCAGCGGCCCGGTAACAGCGACCTCAGCCGTAAAGGCTCCTTCCGCTTCGATAGGTAACTCTACCGTCAGCGTATCAGCCACCTGATTGAGGGTGAAGCGATCAATGCTGCCTTCGAGGTCATAGCCTTCCTGTAGGTCAACAATGCCAGCGGCGGCGGCCTCAATTTCCCCATAGCGAGCGGTTGTGTCCTCTAGGGCAATCTCAGAGCCGCTGAAGCGCAGTTGGCTGTCAATGTCCGTAATCGGCTGAGGTAGAGCATCAACGGCCACGCCCCCGTCTACTATTTCGGCTGTCCCCGACAGTTTTAGGGGCTCATCTGGGCGGACTTCAATCTCAGTATTGCCGCTGACTAATCCTGACTGAATCTCCAGCGGTAGCGGTGCCTTAACAAAAGAAAAAGCGAGCGGGGCAAAGTCAGCAATCCGCACTTCCTGAGCCGTCACCGCAATATTGGTATTAACGCCAGCCCCAAACTCCTCAGTTTCAACTCCTTCTGGCAGCCGCAACAGAGAACCTTTAACCTCAAGCTGCCCTCCCACAGTAGGTTTAGCCGCTACCTCAAAGTTAATTTCCTGGGGTTCTATCGCGATTTCCTCAGCTTCTTCTACCGGCAGCCTGTAAGCCTCAAACTCAACCTCACCGGCAATGTCCTCCAGCGAGATTAAATCATCTGTAGCATCAAGTTCGTTGTAGGGCACCAAAATGAGCTGGCTGTCAGCGACGCTCACCTGGGTTAGCTTGACTTCGATAAAAGGCTCTTCTTCCCGCTCAGGCAGTTCTATATCCGTCCACTGACGCGCCGGGTTTTGCTCTAAGTAGCCCCGCACTTCGTTTAGCTCTAGCTGCAGATCCAAATCGCGGGTCAGCAGCGTTTCTAGCAGATTGAACCTGACGACAACGGATTCAGCGAAAATTTCGTCTGGGTCTGTCTCAGTGGCGGGGACGGCAGATGGCCCAAAGCGAAGACTTGAAAGGGTTACTCGCTCAACCTCGCCTAGCTCAATTGGCCGATCTAGCAGATCGCTGAGAATTTGTGAAATTCGGGGTGACAGCCGCTCATGAATAAAAATCCAGGCCCATAGCGCTCCGCCTGTTACGACCAAAACGGCGATCGCCCCCAAAATCAGGCCGATTCTAGTCCAAACCTGACCTCTCGATGAATCATCGCCAGACGACTCAGGCTCAAGCTGGGGAGAATTTGTCATGACTGCTCTGTACCACCCACCTCGCCATACTCAATCAAACAGACATCCTGCTTCCTGCCAAGTCTAGCAGTCTAGGGATTCTTGTTAAGTCTGTAGTCAAAGAAAATTGATAGCCGCTGTAAAGGAATAATGAGTGACCTACAGGTAAGGGGTAGTCACTAGGCTAAAATCACATCGATGCCTGTGAAGCCGAGACGAGTCCATGCGCATTTTTGTCATCTTGTTTAACGCTCGCTCTGAAAACGAAGGAATTCACACTTTAAAGGCGGGCGATCGCAACGTCGTTCTAATGTTTGAGAATGAAGAAGACGCGGCCCGCTATAGCCTAATGCTAGAAGCCCAAGATCTGCCCTCTCCGAGCGTAGAAGCTTTTGAACTAGAAGATATTGAAGAATTTTGTGGCAGCGCCGGCTATGAATACAAGCTGGTCCCCGAAGGCACGCTGGCGATTCCACCTGAGCAGAATGTCGATAAAACCGATTGGGATCCTGACGCGGAAGCGGCTGATGAGTTCCCAGCAGCCGATGAGACAGGGCTATCTGAGGCGGAACTGGCCCAAATTCGTCAGCAGCTAGAGGGACTGCTGTAGCCCCTGTGCAGCTACCCAAATGAGCAGCCAGTCTTAGTTTTTGAGAAACGCCGCAGGCCGAATGATTGCGATCGCCCGGCAGCGTAGACTGGTAGAGTCAAGGGCAGCAAGGAGATCCCCCTCTGTGAGTCAGCCTCAATCCTCTTCTACAACCGCTAGCGATCGCGGTCATCTCCTGACCGAGCAGGCCAATCCGGCTAGCCAGCAGCTCGATCAGCTCTCGGCGCTAGAAATCGTCGATCTGTTCAACCAGGAAGATCAAAAAACAGTCGCGGCGATCGCTGCGGCCCGCCTGCCCCTTGCAGCTGCTATTGAAGCAACGGCGGCGGCTCTACGTCAGGGCGGACGGCTGTTTTACATTGGCGCTGGTACCAGCGGGCGGCTGGGAGTTTTAGACGCGGCTGAGTGTCCCCCGACTTTTTGTACCCATCCAGATCAGGTACAGGGCCTCATCGCCGGGGGGGCGGGGGCACTCATTCGCAGCTCAGAAGGACTAGAAGATATTGCTGCAGACGGCATGGAGGCGATCGCCCTGCACAAAATCACCCAGCGCGATGTGGTTGTCGGCATTACCGCCGGAGGCACCACGCCCTATGTTCACGGAGCGCTGCAGGCAGCTCAGCAGCGGGGAGCCACAACGGTGTTTATCGCCTGTGTGCCCTCAGAGCAGGTTGGGACCAGCGCTGATATTGACATTCGCCTGATGGTGGGGCCTGAAATTTTAGCGGGTTCTACCCGGCTCAAGGCAGGCACGGCGACCAAAATGGCCCTCAATATTTTGTCTACCGGAGTGATGGTGCAGTTGGGCAAAGTCTATGGCAATCGCATGATTGATGTTTCTGTCACCAACAGCAAGCTGCGCGATCGCGCCTTGCGTATTCTTTGCGATTTGACTGACTTAGACCGGGCTGAGGCCGCCGTCTGGCTAGAGAAAAGCGGCCAGCAGGTGAAGCTGGCGCTGCTGATGTACTGGAGTCAGCTTGATAGAGCAACGGCGGAGCAATTGCTCGCAGAGCATCAGGGCGATTTGCGGCAGGCCCTGGAAAAGAGCTGAGGCTTAGAATCCCCTACGGAAGCTGCATAGGCAGCCGGCCCTAAACGAGACGTTCCCGTTTGAGGGCTATAGCTCAAGCGCGCAGACCCACAGCCTATAAAAATAGGCTTTGAGGGCAGTAGCCGATCGCCCTCAAAGCCTATTGGCGGTTAGATGATAGTGGCTTAAACCGAAGTCGCCGTCTCGGAGGACTGCACCTCTAGCTGACGGCAGGCAATTTCTTCTACAAGTACAGCGTTGGCATACACTTCAAGCTGCGCCTCGGCAGGAGCCTCGAACATAAGCCGCTGACCGGGAAACAAGATTCGCTCAAAATACCAGTCGGAAACATTAGCAATGCGAACAACCCGAATTTGGCTGCTGGCGTTGAAGTAGTAGCAAGTGATTTTTTCAATGACCATCGTATTTTTTAATCGCTTTTTTCTTTTTTAAATTTCCGAACCTGTTTCAATCATTCCCCCACAGCCAGTAGTTCTCGTACTCTGCCGTGCTGGTATTCTTGCCCGGCGCTAACAGTAATCGAGCCAGAAAAACGCTGTTCTCCCTTCAGAGAAAAGGAGAAAGGCGGACCAGCGGTTTGTATTAGCGCTGATAGAGCTGGAAGCGGAAAAGATTGCTCACATAAGTATGCTAAATAAAACCATAGACTAAACACACTATTGATAGCAGTGATCTATAGATGTGTCTTTGGGTATATCTTTTGCTAATCTCTCGCCCTGCCAAATCGCCCTAGAACCTGCTTGCCAAAATCTCAGCGATGGCTGTTGCGCACGATCCAGTAGCTGATAGAAAGGGCCAGCAGCGCCGTTGCCAGGCCAATTAGGCTAAGGCCAGAAATTTCTTTGAGGTCTAGAATAATCAGCTTACGCCCAATGGCTGTGAGCGAAGTGGCCAGTACCAGCTCGACTTCAACGACGTGCTTTTTTAGGTACGCCATGACATTTTCGAGAATTTCCAGCGCGATCAGCACGCTGAGAAACAGGCCAAAAATTTCGGTCAGCGTGCTTTGAAAAAAGCCATAAGAGTCAAAGGTGAATAGCGATCGCACCAAAAAAATGCCTAAATCAATCACGGTGACCAGGATGACCACCACCATAGCGATCGAAAGAACCCTAGAGACTAGGCCGACAATAGCCTCAACGCATTGAATAAACTTTTCAA
>JAAHIC010000609.1 GCA_010671965.1 Leptolyngbya sp. SIO4C5 | reverse complement strand
CGAATCGTCAGGCTAGCATTGGCAAGATAGTAGAGATAGTCAGCCATAGGTTTTGCTCTATCGGGTGCGACATCTCTATTCTTACGAGAAGCCCTGTTGGCGAGTAGGGGAACCCCCCCCGATTCCTATAAGGGGTTCTCCCCAAAAGCGAACATCTGCGGTAGGGTGAAGCCTGCATTCCCTGCGTTAGCTTTGGCTTTAGGCCCCCCATTTCACTACCAGATCTTCTTGACTATGACCGCTGCCGACTTTTCTGCTGACCTATCGTTAGACGCTTATCAGTACAGCCTGCCCGCCGAACGCATTGCTCAGAACCCGGTTGTACCGCGCGATCGCGCCCGGCTCATGGTTGTGGATTCCCCTAGTCATCATGTCCATAGCCACTTCTACGATTTACCTAGCTGGCTAAAACCTGGCGATCTGCTGGTGTTCAACAATACCCAGGTGATTCCCGCCCGCCTGTACGGGCGCAAGACCGGAGGAGCCGCGGTGGAAATTCTGCTATTAGAAGCGCGGGCACCGCTGCAATGGCTAGCCTTGGTCAAGCCGGGTAAGCGGCTCAAGCCGGGGGCTACTATTGCGTTTGGAGACGATGAGCAGGCACCTCAGCTAGTGGCCCACGTGATGGCCGTAGACAAAAGCACAGGGGGGCGACTACTGCAGTTTGAGCTGCCAACCGGACTCTCTTTTGCAGCCGCGATCGCAGCGTTAGGCCAGGTGCCACTGCCGCCCTATATTACTGACTCTCAGGCTACGCCAGAGCAGTATCAGACTATCTATGCTGAAACGCCGGGAGCCGTAGCCGCCCCGACCGCCGGCTTGCACTTCACGCCCGATGTATTTCAGGCTTTAGACCAAAAAGGAATTCACCGAGCTTTTTTAACCCTGCATGTCGGCCTCGGTACATTCCGCCCCGTTGAGGTAAGCGATATTACCACCCACGCCATGCACGCAGAATGGATTGACATTTCAGCGGCTGTAGTCAGTCAGATTCAGCAAACCAAAGCCCAGGGTGGTCGGGTAATTGCCGTCGGGACGACCGTCACTCGCGCTCTAGAGGGGGCGGCTCAGTCCGGTGAGCTGAGTCCTTTTCAGGGCAAAACTAATATATTTATCTATCCGGGCTATCGCTGGCGAGTGGTAGACGGCCTGATCACTAACTTCCATTTACCCGGTTCTAGCCTGCTGATGCTGGTCAGCGCCTTGGTAGGGCGATCGCGCCTGATGCAGCTTTACGCCGAGGCGATCGCTCAGACCTATCGGTTTTACTCGTTTGGTGATGCTATGTTGATTCTGCCAGAGGCAAAAACCAGCTAGCCGAGCCTAAGCCTATTGTCAGGTAAAGGTTCTTGAAAATAACGCTCTGGTTAGATCCTGAACTAGCCCTATTTAAGCTAGGCTTACACTAGTCAGACATACGGACGAGCTTTATCAAGCTTGAATAAGCGTTCGTATTTCTACGTAGACTGCATCTTCAAGTGTTTATATATCGGCGGTGGTAGCGCCTGCAAGCGCCACTGTCAGCATCAAGGGGCGTATCTACCTCTCCGCGTTTTTGTTGGCTCAGCCCAGGCTAGCAGAAATGGATTTTGCCTTCTTGAGGAGTCCCTATGCAACCCAGTCAGCTCATCGACGCTTTTGAAAGCGGACAGCAGACCTTTGATCAAATTAATCTGTCTCAGGCCAATCTCAGCTGCATCAGGCTACCTTTTGTGCAGCTAGTTGACGCAAATTTCAGGGGTGCCAATTTAACCAAAGCTTTTTTACCGGGGGCAGAACTGCTGCGCGTTAACTTTCAAGACGCCAACCTCGCCTACGCTAATCTGATTGGGGCTGAGCTAATTCGCACTAACTTCCAGGGGGCTTGCCTCAGGAATGCCTTACTTAGCGCCTCAACTCTGACCGGAGCGAATTTCAGCCTGGCGCAGCTCAGCTATGCCTGTCTAAATGGCGCTAATCTCTGCGGTGCTAGCCTACGGGGGGCCGATCTCAGCTTTGCTAACCTGCAGGGGGCCGATCTGCGGGGAGCCGATCTGCGGGGGGCTATCCTCCACGAAACTGTGCTTACCGAGGTCAATTTAGACTACACGCTGATGCCCAACGGCCTTTATGCAGCAACCGCTGAGGCAGCCATGCCTGAAGCAGACTGGCGGCTTGTCAGTGAGTTTGCGTAGTTCAAGTCAATAAATTTACCGTTTCTTTTTACTCAAATTGAGCAAAGCAAGGCATTCTAGAGGCAACCTGAATGTATTGGGTTTGGGCTAA
The DNA here is from genome assembly GCA_010671965.1 of Leptolyngbya sp. SIO4C5. GTDB lineage: Bacteria > Cyanobacteriota > Cyanobacteriia > Phormidesmidales > Phormidesmidaceae > Sphaerothrix > Sphaerothrix gracilis. The sequence goes on along the minus strand of JAAHIC010000609.1, from coordinate 1,194 downwards.
CCGCCGAGAAGGCAATTTTTATGAAACCTTGCTTACCGACTCGCTTAGTGCTTCGCGTCGCAACGCAGCGTAAAACGCTGTTGCTGACAGCCTATACAAAGCAGCCGCAGGCGATCGCCGATTGGCTGCGCGATCGCCTACAGCAGGAAGGAGGAGAGGTTACGGCCCATATAGACGACTGCCCCGCTCGTAAAACTCCCTCATTTCTGATTGGTGCCCAGCTCGCCTCATTCACCAGCGCCGATATCTGGCAGATCCGCAGCACGCTTCAGCTTGCTGGCGCAGCCATCGAAACAGTCCATGTGGACTATGGGGAAGGTGTGACAGCGGATACTGATATTGCTCGGCCAGTCACTTCGGTAAACCAACATCGCTAAAGTATACGACCGTCATAGAAATGTCATATGGGAGCGGCATATTAAAGCTAGCTAGTTCCTCACACCACGTAGCACTCCGCAGCCTTCCCTAAGAAGGCTGCTTTTTTATGGCCGTATGAGCCAGAACTCCTGGCTATTTCACTGCTCGAAATGGCTGGTAGGCCACTTCTGGGTGGTAAATATGGCAGTGGTCTACAATTCGCTTCATCAAAGTCCAGGAAAACTGCCGCTCTTGGATGCGGCTGCCCCAGTTAGATTTCAGGCTGGCATGGGCCAGACGCAGGTTATAGGAGGGAATTCCAGTGGAAATATGGTGCGGTACATGGACGTTGATGTCGTGACACAGCACTTCAACCCAGCGAGGATAGGTGCAGTGAACCGTTCCGGCTAGCTGCGCCTCAACGGCATCCCAAGTTTCTACCGGATAAAACTGAATATCTGGGTCAGTGTGGTGTACGAGCGTAAACGTACTCATCCAAAAGTGATAGCCCAGCCACGGCATCAGCCAAAACTTGACCACGCCCCACAAGCCGGCAACGGCGATGAGAGTGGGAAAGAAAACGGCAGCAAAGATAGCCACCACTGCAACCGAAAACTTAACTTTTTGGCGATCGCGCTCAGCCACCTGAGCGGGATCAAAGTGCAGTTTGGCCCAGTGAGCAACTGAGGCCAGCCACCAGAGCCGTCCCCGCAGCACTTCGTAAAACTTGCGCACCAGCCAGGGCGTCTCTCGGTACGTCACAGGGCTTCCCCAAATGGCTCAACTGAGAGCGAAAGCGCTTGGAGCTGCTGCACCTGGGCTGAACTGAGATGAGAC
>JAAHIC010000608.1 GCA_010671965.1 Leptolyngbya sp. SIO4C5 | reverse complement strand
TCTCTAGGAGTTTTTGCTCACTTTTATCTAAAGGACTTGACGTTTAAGGGGTAAATCTTTTAGCTTCGATGGAGAATTAAGAAAAAATACTGAGCTAAGCTTGATAAAAGCTACATTTCTGCTTTGCTGTTCTGATTACTGTTTGCTCAAGCAATGCTTGGCAGATTTTTGAATTTTCGTCAATTTCGCTGATTATTTTTGCCTCGGTGCCACGGCAATCAGCAAAATTGCTAGTTGCTGATAACTTCCACCAGTCCTTTTTGCAAAGTTATAAATGCCATGAAGCATCTATCCTCTAAGTTTTATGCTCCAGCGATCGCTGGAGCCAGCATTCTTTGTTTAACCGCTCAGCCTATCTCTGCTGCTGTTCTTCATAATGGTTGGCAGTATGCTATTGATGTTAGTTATGACAGCCTAGCTGGTGATGGAGCAGGCGAGCTTGATGTTGGCGGAACAATCTATGAAACTTATGGATTTGCTATCAAAGATGATGTTGCAAGCAACACTGTCTGGGTAGGTATTAATGGCAATTTGCCGATCACCGGTAGACCAATTCCGGGCGATCAAATCAATGGCTATCAGGTTCCTAATGGCAATATTGGCTGGGGAGACCTGCTGTTTGACTTTGTCGATGGAACAGAGACTAATGGCTATATCGGCAACTACAAAGTGGCAAATGACAATAGCCAGTTGTTTGGTGTTCGCTTTGCTAGAAACAACGACTCTGGTGTTTCAGAGTTGGGACTTTATTCTGATGTCAGCGGCATTGGGGTGACCCAGATTAATGCCGGTTGGTCTAACTTAGAGAAGCACAATGATCAAGTTTCTGGAAAAACAGGTTTAGATGCTTGGATGGGAAACTTACGTTGGTCTGATGACTATTATCAAGACTATAATTCATCAACAGCTTCCATCTCAGACGATCCTAGTACCCATCTGCCGAGTAACATTGGCACAGGTACAAAAGTAGCGGATGTCACTCTCCGGTCTCAAGCTGAGTTAGAAGCCGCTGGTTTCGATCTTGGATTCTTCTTTGAACGGGGTGCTGAGATCTTTGGGTTCAGCTTTGAGAAACCTATAGGTTTTCGCGGTGACTTTATTGCAACGCTGTTGAGTGAATGTATTAATGATGGTGCCGCTTTGTTAGGTAAATTTGCACCTCAGGATCCACTACCGCCGCTACCGCCATTGCCATCACCTTTTGACAATATCGATATTGATGAGTGCCCTGTTACGGTTGGTCAGATTGAGGCGCTCTTGCCAGATGAAGTTCAGGGAGAATATAAGCTGTTCTACGACGTAGAGAGTCACAACTGGTACGATCCGCCACCGTGGCAAGGATTTGAGATTGTTGGCCTTGATGGAACGTTGTTCACTCAAATCTTAGATTTTTCTTGCGGTGTTTCTGCTAATGATAAATTTAAAGTCTTTGTAGGCGATCTTGAAATGGGCGACTTTGAGCCTGGAGAAAGTCTTAATTTTTTAGAAAATGGTGGTGCTGTAGAAAGCTTTAAAGTAGTTTTTGAAGATCGCCAGAATCCTAATGACCCTGATCAGATACCATTTTCTATACCTTTAGCATTCAATAAAGAAACAGGTAGCTTTTTTCTAAGACCTTTGCGACCAGATGAAGTACCTGACATTCCTGAACCAAGTACTTTGTTCGGCTTATTGCTTATAAGCTTCACAGGATGGAAGTTAACAAGATTGAGGTAAGCACACAGGACAGCGTCAAGTCTGACTTTGTAGATTGGGCTTTGCTAATGTCTGCCCAATCTGCAATAAAATAGTTTTTATCTAAAAAATCAAAAATTCTTTGTATTTTTTATCTGTCTTCAGACGGAAATGAACTCTTATCAAAACAATTTTGTCTAGGAATCAAGCTGAAAGTTTGCACAGCACGAGCTATGATGAGCATCTCTGGATTACTTCAGAAGGGCTTAATAGAGAGAGAAAACTGAAGGCTGCTGTCGCGCAGGTTTGAGGTGCCCACCTCAGTCTCGGTGAGGGGCAAGCCCCAGTCGAGCTGAACATTAAGGCCCGTAGACTGCCAGCGCAACCCCAACCCGACCGCCGCCAGTGTTTCCAATTCAGGCTGTAAATCACCCCGGCTCCAGGCATGACCCACGTCCACAAACGGAGCAATCTGCAACACACCATTTCCAGCCTCCGGGACTCGTAAAATTGGCAGCCGTGCCTCCGCCGAGAAAAATAGGCCATTGTCTGCTGTCACTGCATCGCGGCGATAGCCCCGCACTGTACCCGCCCCCCCCAGTGCAAACTGCTCTAAAGGCACTAGAGCGCGATCGCTCAGCTGCACCGTCCCTCGTAACAGCAGCAGCGTATCTGGAGCCAACCGCTGAATGTATTGCCCCTGTCCCCGCCAGCTAAAAAAGCGCCCGTCAGGAGCTTGGTCATTAATCGTCGCGCCAAAGGCATCTAGCCCTAAATTGAACTGCGATCGCAGCGCTAATACCTGTCCCTGTCCTCGCTGAGTCCATTCTTGTGAGAACCGTAGTACTGATAGCCGGGTGCGCCCCTGATCATCGCTACCCAAAGTTTCCAGCGGTATGGACTGACCTAGTAAGTCTTCTAAAAAGCGACTGCTCGTCTCCCAGCGAGAAAACGTTAACCCTAGGGCCAATTCTTCAGTGGGCGTTTGCATTAGGGGATGGCGTATGGCTAGGTCATAGTAGCGAGCGGTAGATTCAATGTCGAATACGTCAAAAGGGGGCTGAATAATGCGGCTATCGCTAGTGGTGTAGCTCAACGAAACGGTAGTGTTATAGGGGCTGACGGGTACCGTATAACTTGTGGAAACGCTATTGCTGCCTTCAGTGCCGTCATAGCTGACGCTGATGCTATCTCCCAATCCCAGCAAGTTCCTTTCTTGCAGTTGAAGGCCCCGCTCAAAGGTACCGATGCTGGGCGATCGCCCGTTATTGGCATTTAAACTAGCAGAAAAAGTCTCCGCCTCAGTGACATCCAAACGCAAAACCGCCGTCTCTGGCGTGATGCCCTCCACCAAGTTAGCGGTAAACGATTCAATCAGTGGGTCACTGTTGAGCACGCGCAGCGCATTTTGTAACCGTTGCACATCCACAGGCGTTCCCGTCGCCAGAGCTAACCGAGCGCTCACATAGCCCGATGGCAGCCGTCGCAGCCCGGTTACCTCAATCTCAGCAATTTCCCATTCCTGTACTGTCAGTAGGGCCACACCGTCTGGAGTCACTCCCTGAAATAAAAGGGTTTGCAGCAGGTGGTTATTCTCTCGATAATACTGACCAGTAACTGCGGTAATCTGCACCAGTTCGGGGTAGGAAGCTGGGCGATCGCTTGGCAACGTTACCAGCTCTCGAATAGCTGCCGTCAAGTTTGCATCATCAAATGCGGTGCTGCCTTGCAGTTCCCCCCACAGCGGCAAACATCCGCTTTACTGATTTTGAACTGCAAGGCAGCACCGA
>JAAHIC010000607.1 GCA_010671965.1 Leptolyngbya sp. SIO4C5 | reverse complement strand
AGCGACAGGTTCAAAGAGTCAAAGCTGGGCGGGCAGCGTTCTGCTAGCTGCGAGCCCAGCTTTGACTCTTTGAACCTGTCGCTGCTGCTCCAGTGTTTGGCGCTGCAGCTACCCGATCAGACGCCTGAGCTTGAAGACAATCGTATCCAGGCCGCGATCGCTATCAACCCCCTAGGCAGCGCTATTTTTGGCAAGACAGGCTACCGTCAAATCGATATTCCGCTGATGCTGGTCAGCGGCAGCGCCGACACAGTGACGCCCGCTTTGGCCGAGCAGATTCGCCCCTTTACCTGGCTGACTAAGCCTGAGCGCTATCTGCTGCTGATGGAAGGCGGCACCCACTTTTCAACCCTCGATGATCCCGTTGAAGAAGGGGCCATTCCGCTGCCTGACGATGTGGTTGGCCCGACACCAGAGCTGGCTAGACGCTACATGCAGGCGGTCAGCCTAGCCTTTTTCAAGACCTATCTCACCGCTGAGACGGGCTATCAGACCTTTTTGACGCCGACCTATATTGACCTGCTGAGTCGTAATCCGCTGCCGCTGAGTCTGGTGCGATCGCTGCCGCCGGAGGAGTTGCCGTAGGGGAAATTGGGGGAGATGGGGAGATGGGAGATGGGGGGATGGGAGATGGGGGAGATAGGGGAGTTTTAAGTTTTGAGTTTTGAGTGGGGGGGACATTGGCAGGGAGGTGATATTGGAGGTGACGAATAAATGAGGCTGGGTAGGCTGTGGGGCGCAAAGGGCTGAGACGATACCTGGTGGCCGCGTTGGTGGTTGGGTTGGCCCTGGTGGGGCTGCTGTGGGGCGGGGTCGGCAGCGTTGCTCAGGAGGAGAGTCCCAGCTTGGAGCCGCCAGCCGGATATCCGGTGGTGCTGGAGGATGAGCCTCTGTTCTACATTGAGACGGGGGTGGCTTCGTTTCCGGCCAGCTTTCGGGCCAGAGTGGTTTCTGAGCGCCTGGAAACTTTTGCCCAAAATCCGGAGTTTGAGCTGGAAGCCCTAGAGATTGTCGAAAATGACAGCACTCAAACGGTGGATATTCGTTCGGGCGCAGACGTTTTGGTGACGATTACGGCGGCAGATGCGGCGGCAGCGGGAGACACCCAGCAGGCGATCGCGGCTGACTATCTGACAACGATTAAAGCGACTGTTGCCGAGTACCGGCGATCGCGCAGTTTGCAAAACATTAGCCTGGGGATTCTCTATGCGGTCGGGCTGACAGTTATTTTTCTACTGAGCTTTTGGCTGAGCAATCGGCTGATTGCTAGGCTAAACCGCCAGTTTCGGACGTGGCAGGGCAGTCGGATTCGTGGCTGGCGGATTTTAGGCACAGAGTTAGTTCCAGCCGATCGCGTGGCAGACCTGCTTTCGGAGCTGCTGAAGCTGATACGCATGGTCTTGTTTCTGGCGTTGCTGGTGGTCTATATCAGCTTTGTGCTCAGCTTCTTTCCCTGGACTCAGGGGGCGTCTAGAGAAGTTTTTGCTTACCTGCAGACAGCGGCGATCGCCCTTTGGCAGAGTTTTGTCAGCTATTTGCCCAATCTCTTTTTCATTGGCCTAATCCTCGTCATTACCTCCTACACGCTGCGGCTGATTAAGTTCACCTTTGCTGAAATCCGGCGCGGCACTATCACCCTGCCTGGCTTCTATCCAGAGTGGGCCAGACCGACCTACAACATCATTCGCTTTGCCATTCTGGCCTTTGCCGCCACGATTGTCTTTCCGTATCTGCCGGGGTCAGAAACGCCTGCCTTTCAGGGTATTTCTATCTTTCTCGGCGTCCTGTTTTCCCTAGGCTCTAGCGGCGCGGTGGCTAACTTTGTGGCGGGCATCATCCTCACCTACAGCCGCGCCTTCGTGATTGGCGATCGCGTGCAGATTAGCGAAACCACTGGCGACGTGATTGAAAAAACGCTGTTGGTGACGCGCATTGCTACGCCCAAAAATGTCGTCGTCACTATTCCGAATTCGATGGTGCTGGGCAGCCACATCATCAACTACAGCGGCTCCATTCGCAATGAGAAAACGCCACCCCTGGTGCTGCATACCACCATTACCCTGGGCTACGATGTGCCCTGGCCGAAAGTGCATGAGGTGCTGATTGCCGCCGCGATCGCGACGGAACACGTACTGACGGAGCCAGCGCCCTTTGTGTTGCAAATCAGCCTCGACGACTTCTACGTCAGCTACGAGCTGAACGTTTACACCGAGCAGCCGTCCCTCATGCCCCGCATCTATTCTCACCTGCACCAAAACCTGCAGGACAAGTGCAACGAAGCGGGCATTGAAATTCTCTCGCCCCACTACTCAGCCGTCCGCGACGGCCATCAGCTCGCCGTCCCAGAGAAGTATTTTCCCAAAGGCTATCAGGTGCCAGGGTTCCGGGTGGAGAGTTTACAGAAAAACGGGAGTAGCGGAGATGAGGCAGAGCCCGCTCCGTGAGCGGAGTCGAACGGAGCGGAGTCGAACAAGATCTAACAAAGGGCTAAGCCCCAGAAATGCTAATAACTGGGGCCGCTGGCGAGTTCGGAGAACTGCTGAGATAGATGCACCTAAGCCTTAATCACCACTGTTGCTGCCGCCATAGACGACAATTTTTGAGTCGGTGATGGCGTGGAGCCGTTCGTCATCGTCACCTGCGGTGTAGTAGACGCGAGCGCTAACGGCGATTTCCGGCCACATCGAGGATACTACTGCTCGCCCTTCATCAAAGGTCAGTTCTGGGTTGGGCACGGCGTTGGTTACGGTCAGTTCACCGGGTAGACTGCGAGAGGCAAAGTCGATGGTGTACTGGGGCGGAATAGCAAACGCTGCGGTGCCGATGGGAGAAGAATCGTCTGTAAATCCCTTAAAGAAGGTAACAAATACGCGGTTCGTGAGGTTGCTCTGATTGGTGACCGAAACAACCGTGGCTGAACGCATCTGATCGTTTGCTGTCTGTGAGTTCATGTAGGTCACCAAGTATCGCGGCACGCTGGGAATGCCTTGAATGTTGGTCAGCCTTTCGAGTTCGCCTAGTTCTACGACACGCTGCAAGCGCGACATGGCCCGTTCTTCAGTTGGAATATGAGGCCCTTTGCGAATTAGTTGTTCATTCATGATGCTTTGGCTCGTGTTGAGAAGATAGGGTAAAAAGAATCAGCGCAGTATTTCCCTAAAAAAGTAATTTAAGGTCTTGAGAAATCAACTAGATTCCAAGTCCTTCTGGGCTGTTGTTTGGATGCTTGCGCTGATTCTTTAAATCAAATATGCCTCTCCTAATTTCAATTGAGCAGTACACAACAGGGTGATTTATTGTCCTGCGAATTTAGCAGCTATAAACGAATAAAAGAATATATAAAAAACTCAGATAAGAGAAAATTATCTTGATACAAGCATGAGTTATCAGAGCGATTAACAAAACTCAAGTAGACATTGCAAACAGCGAGCATTCATCTATGTTCTAAGTATTCCAACCGGAATACTTAGA
>JAAHIC010000606.1 GCA_010671965.1 Leptolyngbya sp. SIO4C5 | reverse complement strand
CGGTCAGGTTTATCCCAACGGTCAGGCCAGCAACAACACCGTCTACAACGCTGCTAAAGCGGGCACAATCACTCAGGTAGAAGCGGGTGCTGAGGGTGGCTATGCAGTCACTGTTCAGCCTGCAGATGGAGAAGCTATCACCACGCAGATTCCGGTTGGCCCTGAGCTGCTAGTGGCTGAAGGCGACGAAGTAACAGCGGGTCAGGCGCTAACAACTAATCCCAACATGGGTGGCTTTGGTCAGGTAGAGACTGAAATTGTCCTGCAAAGCCCCAATCGCATCAAGGGTCTAGTTGCTTTCCTAGCGGCTGTGACGCTCTCACAGATTATGCTAGTCCTGAAGAAGAAGCAGGTCGAGAAAGTGCAAGAAGCAGAAATGTCCTTCTAGCACCGCTCAAATATCACTTGAATTTGGGGTGGGGCTTAAGTTCCATCCCAATTTTTTGAGAAATTTTTGGGTCTATTTAAACCTTCACGTCAGGGTGACATCACCATGAAGATTCCCGCAGCAGCGATCGCCTGTCTAAACTAGAAACTATAAGATAAGGGCGAACTCAGAATTTGCCACTGATGAGTCGTTACGATCGAGTAAAAGAGTTAAATCTTAAACAAACATTACTGGCTGTTTCAGAAGGATTACGGTGCTCAAAACACGTCAAAAGGTTCACCTCGTTGAAGACGAAACCAAAACTCTCTTACGCTGGGCTGCTGATATTGCAGCATCCAACGAAACCTATTTTTCTAAAGGGCAGAAGCTAGCCCGTCGTTTAGGAGCACACTATCGGCGGGATGGTTTGGCAGAGTTAGGCTTCTGGACACCTGAACTGGTCAGCGACGTCATCCAGTCTGAAAGTCAGCTAGATCTAGAAATTTTTACGCCGATCGAACCGATTGATTTTAGAGTGCCGGAACAGGCGGTGCGCTTTCGGCGCGATCGCATTCCGGTGATGAAGCAGGGAGAGTTTATCTGGGCGGTGGTGGCCGGAATGCGATCGGGCACCCGCGATCGCGCTGGCTCTTTTTACTGGCTGCGCTACGTGGACGCGGAAAATCGAGTTCATATTATTCGCGATCCGCTAGCCTATTCTTTGCCTTATGGCGTATTTGCCCCCGCAGAGTTTTACAACATGCGGCGGCTGCAGCGCAGCCGCACCGACATGGCTTATTTGCGCCGTACCTCTGCGCCGCCCTCGGTGCCGGATGCCCCTATTCCCCGGGTACCTGACCCCATCAATATTCTGCAAATTCATGTCAAAACGGCTTCCTCAGAAGGCAGTTTAGAGGGCCTGACCCGAATTTATAGGCAAATTTCAGAAAAGCTAGCCAGTCAAATCCCGCTGACCCCTTTTGAGCAGACCTATGCAGGTTTTGATGCGGTGCAGCTTTTACCCATCGAGCCTACAATTGAATACCGCCGCGAAGACGACAATATCGAGCACGAATTTTTCTCCATTCATCCAGGCGAGTCTGCCAGCGAAGAGACTGAGGCGGAAGAGGCAGAAACCGAACTACAGGTAACCCTGCGCAAGCCAGATACCCAAAACTGGGGCTATGACGTGCCAATTCTAGGCTCTGCCGCCACGAATCCAGCCGTCCTGGGTAGCCTGCGTCCGGATGAGGTCATCGACTTTATTGCCACGCTGCATAATTTTTCGGCAGGCCCAATCAAAATTATCTACGACCTGGTTTACGGTCACGCTGACAACCAGTCTCTAGAACTGCTCACCCAGCAGTTCTTCAAAGGGCCAAACATGTATGGCCAAGACCTGAATCACCAGCTACCTCAGGTACGGGCCATTCTTCTAGAGATGCAGCGCCGCAAACTCAACACAGGAGCCGACGGCATCCGGGTAGACGGCGGACAGGATTTTCGCTTTTTCAATCCTCTAACCGGCATTGTGGAGCAAGACGACACCTATCTGCTGGCCATGAGCGATGTGGTGCAGGAAATCAATGGCTGTCGGCGGCTGATGGTAACAATTTTTGAGGACGGTCGGCCTTGGCCGCAGCCAGGATGGGAAGAAATTTCCACCTATCGAGAGCTGATTGAGCTGAAGCCAGAGTCTTACCAGTGGGGACCGCTGATTTTTGCCCACAATACGCCGACGCTGCAGGGGTTTTGGGATCGCAAATGGCGGCGTGTCTGCGAGGTGATCTTTCAGGGCGATCACTGGATTACGGGCTGTGGCAACCACGATACGGTGCGGCGGGGTAACCAGGTGGATCTCAACGAACCGATTAACTGGAATTTGGGCAAGACGATGCCGCAGGTGCTGCATAAGGCTTACAACAACCCGGCCACCCAGATTTGGGTCCATGGTTTTTGCCCAGGGCTACCTATGGACTTCCTCAATGCCTTGGTAGGTACCCCCTGGGGCTTTTTCCGCAATACGGACGATCGCTATGGCGTCAAAGTGGTTTCCGAAGAAGTCAGCTTCCTAGACTGGGAAATTGAGCCGGAGATGTACGATCAGCTAGACACGTTTTCTCGATTAAAAAAGCTGGGCTTTAAGGACTTTGATCAGCTCAGAGACTTTGCTCAGGCGCTGCGTATAGCCATGATTGAAACCAATTATGACCTCGCTGCCGTAGCGGAAATTTGTCAGCACTGCCTAGGAGATTCTGATGAGGTCTGTGAAGTGCCACCGCTTGAGGATCTCAACGAACCTAATTTGCCTCGTTTTTTAGCAACGCTGGATGTCTCTAAACTCAAAGCCTTTGCTATGGCCTTCATGGAAGACGGTCATGACATATGCAACGTCAGTCGCTATGGAGGGCAATTGGATCCGGCTGAAAGCCAGTTTAGCTGGCAGCTACGCGAGTATCGCCGGCAGCATCCCTGGCTGCATGAGAATCTGACCGGGCGCGATCGCTTTAACCGCATCAGTGATGATGAGCGCACTATCTTTTACGGCATTCGGATTGAACCCCATCCGTCAGCCAATCACATGCCCCAGCAGGTCGTCATGATTTCCCACATGGGGGGAGAGCCAATGGAGGTGACGCCTGGAGACTGGCTGCAGCTAGATATGGAACAGTGGCAGGTGGCGATCGCCTCACCTGAACTTGCGCCTGAAGACCTGAAGGACTTGCGCTCTTTCGTGCTCAAAGACGGACAGGGTATCTTGCTGGAGCCGATTGTTGAAGAAGCCACAGATGAGGAAGCTGCTTCAGCCGCGATCGCCAGGAGCTTAGAACTGTCTTCCAGTGCTCCCATTTTTATTCCGTAAGTCAGTCACGATGCAGCCAAATTTTGCGCCAGTAGCAACAGCGCTGTAGATTGGCCTGCGCGTCTACAGTGACGGTATCGCGCATCGAATCAGCTCGGTGAGCCCCTGCGCCCAGCAAAACGATAGTTAGCATACCTTCGTTAGCGCTGATCCTCTGCCGCTGTGGGCGGCTCCGTTGGCGACAGCGCTGCCTGGTCTACCGTCAGCAAGGGTTCTGATGATGGTGACTCGTGCAGCAAGA
>JAAHIC010000605.1 GCA_010671965.1 Leptolyngbya sp. SIO4C5 | reverse complement strand
AAATCTAGGATTGCTGCCAATGCGTCCCTGGTAGCGGCTGAGCACTTGTTCCCAGGTCATCCCCTGAACCCGGGCTGCGTGATTTGCAATTTCAGAGCGACGCGGCTGCAGCGCTAGCGTGATGCTGATGCCGTCTGGAAACTGCTCGGCTAAACTGGGCTGCTCGGTCTGCCCCGCCCCTGCCTCTTCTAACTCTTCTAAGGTGAAGGTCATATCTGCTTCCGGCGCTGGGGCAGCCTGCTGCCGCTGCAGAATGGGCGTTGGGGCCACAGAGGTAGAGGAGTCTTGAGCCCTTCCAGGTTGGGTCGGCGGACTATCGCTGGCAAAGAGACTCATCTGCATCGGGTCAAAGCCGACCTGTTTTGCTCTCTCTAGCTGGGTCTGAATCTGAGTATCAGTGGCAGCTTGAGCTGATGGCGCTGTGGGAGGTGAAAGAGAATTTCCTGGCAGACGGGCGTGAGCGGCAGCGGCAAAGGGACGTGAATCGAGCTGCGTGTTGTGCTGCGTAGCCTGAGTTGAGGGCTGCGCTTCTAAGGAGCGATCCGGCATCATCCACCTCCACTCCGACCAGGTAGAGTTTCTTCACTATGGCACCAATGGTGAGTTATTCCCGGAAAGTTTAGTCGCTATTTATCTTTCTTAAAGCACCTGGTTGGGCAGATTTCGGCTGAGTGTTGATTCATAGAAGGGTTGATGCACCCCTGTCCTGAGAGTTCGTCAATTGAAATTAAGGGATTGAGGAGAGTGTGCGCACGCTATGTTAATAGGCATCTGCTGCCATGCGTTGCACAGACATCATGCTCTTCCCCAAACTTTGGGCCTTGACCTCTGACTCTTTAACTCGCCACTCCATCAATCCCGTTGCACATCGACCGTATGAGTTAGTAAGCCCGAAAGGTTAAAGCGGCAAGTACACAGGGAGTTAACAATCCACTGTGCTTCGTACCATCAAGATGTCAGTAACTGAACCCAATCGATGCGTATATATGATTAGTGACAATCGAATTGCTGAGAAGAGACAGTCGATGCCATGAGGGAGCTCCGCAAAATCTTACTGTTATCCGCCAACCCGAGGGGCACCTCAAAGTTGCGTTTGGGTGAAGAGATGCGGGAGATTGAGGAGGGACTGCGCCGCGCTAAACAGCGATCGCAATTTACCATCGAGACGGCTAAAGCGTTGCGCTACCGGGATCTTCGTCGCGTCATCTTAGACTATGAACCTCATATTGTTCACTTTTCAGGGCACGGCGAAGCTGAAGAAGGGCTGGTTTTTGAAGATGAGACGGGGCAGGTGAAATTCGTCAATGCAGAGGCATTGTCGGGACTATTCGAACTCGTGGCTGATCAGGTGGAGTGTGTCCTACTCAATGCTTGCTATTCCCAGGAACAGGCGACTGCGATCGCCCAGCACATTCCCTATGTGATTGGCATGAAAAAAGCCATTGGCGACCGGGCAGCCATCGAGTTCGCCGTGGGGTTTTATGATGCGCTAGGAGCGGGCAAGCCCTATGAGAAGGCCTACAAATTTGGCTGTAACGCGATTCAACTGGCGGGAATTCCGGAGCAGCACACACCGGTCTGGCTGGGTCCAGCCGCAGCGACGGATGAGCCTACTTCAGGCCAACGTGTGTTCATTCGCTATCGAAATCAGACGCCCGAGGCCAGTCTGGCGCAAGCCTTCTATGACCGTCTAAAAACAGCGGGACATACCCCAGTGCTGGCGGGTGAGAGGCTAGCTTGGGATGACCAAGGGGTCACTCAGATTGACCAGGAACTACGACGCTGTGATTACCTGCTGCTGTTATTGTCTGAGACCTCGGCGGTGAGTGACCGGGTCGCCGGAGAGGTACAAACGGCGCGGCAGATGTGGGAGCAACGGGGGAGGCCCGTGATATTGCCGGTTCGGGTTAATTTATCCCAGGATTATCCCCTCCATGCAGAATTGTGGCGAGCTTTGCAGACTATCCCTCAGTCAGACTGGCGATCGCTTGCCGATACCCCCTGCCTGGTGCAAGACCTGACGGAATTAATTGCTGAGGGTAGAGTGCCAGAACCGATCGCAGCGGCATCACCGCCTGGTGCCATGCCAGCTTCAGAACCTGGTCCACCCTTACCGGTCGCCGATCTGGAGCTGCCCGGTGGCACAATGCCGCTGAATTCCGAGTTTTATATCCGCCGCGAACCCTGGGATACACGCTGTTTGCAAGAGATTGAGCATCGCGCTGGGCTGGTGCGGATCAAAGCACCGCGACAGATGGGCAAAACCTCCTTGCTGGCCCGGATTCGCGATCGCGCCGTTCAGCTGGGCTATCGCCCGGTGACCATCTCGTTTTTAGAGACGGATGAGCGAGTGTTTACCGATGCCAGCCTGTTCTTGAAACGCCTGTGTGCGTCCGTCAGTAAGCAACTGGGGCTATCTCCTAAACAGGTGACAGACTGCTGGGACGAAGCCTTGTTTGGCCCCAAGGAAAACTGTACCGACTATTTTGAAGAGCAGGTGCTATCGACGCTTGAGGCCCCCTTATTTTTTGGGCTAGACGAACTTGATCGCCTGTTTCCCTACAAGACCGTGTCTAAAGAATTTCTGTCCCTACTGCGGTCCTGGAATGAAAAGGCCAAGGTGAATAATACCTGGGGTAAACTGCGGATGGCGATCGCCCATTCCACAGAATCCTATGTGGTCTTGGATACGAACTCCTCCCCCTTTAATGTAGGGTTGGCGGTGGAGCTGCCCGAGTTTAGTGCGGTGCAGGTACTGGAGCTGTTAAACAAGCACGGTCTGCGCTGGGGAATGAGTGATGTGGAGGCGTTGATGGATATGGTAGGAGGACATCCCTATCTGGTGCGTCTGGCGCTGTATCATCTGGCGCAGCAGGACATGACGTTACCGGAACTGCTGACGGAAGCATCCACCGATGCCGGAATTTATGGCGAACACCTGCGGCGACACCTGTGGAATTTACAGCAACATCCTGACCTGGCTGAAGCCTTTGAGCAGGTGATTATGGCCGATCATCCTGTGGTCTTACGACCGATGCTGGCCTTCAAACTCAACGGGATGGGACTGGTCACACTACAGGGCAATGAAGTAGTGCTGCGCCACGATCGCCTGTATCGCCCCTACTTTCGCTCGCGCTTGAGGAACCATTGATGAGTGAAGTTCCGATTGTCCCTTCCTTTTTTAGAGTTGGCGGATCGTTGCCAGAGGATGTACCCTCCTATGTGACGCGGACCAGCGATGATGAATTGTATAGAGCCCTGAAGGCGGGGGAATTTTGTTACGTCCTAAATTCGCGGCAAATGGGCAAATCGAGTCTGATGGTACGGACCCTGACCCGACTGAAGGCGGAAGGATGGGCGGGGGTAACCCTCGATTTTTCGGCTAAAGATAGCCAGTCTGATCAGCCCGACCGCTGGTATGCCGGGATTGTCAATCAGCTCAATCGCGAATTGAAATTGCTCGATCGCCCCACATTTA
>JAAHIC010000604.1 GCA_010671965.1 Leptolyngbya sp. SIO4C5 | reverse complement strand
TTCCTATGAGCTGACGCGAGAAGACGGTGTGCGCTCGGTGCATCGCATCTTTGAGCTAGCGGCCCAATACGATCGCCTAATCGATATTCACTGTGACGAAATCGACGATGAGCAGTCACGGTTTTTAGAAGTCGTGGTTGCCCAAGCCATTCAAACGGGAATGGGCCAACAGGTAACCGCTAGTCACACCACCGCTTTTGCCTCCTATAACGATGCCTATGCTCTTAAGCTTATGGGCTTTCTACGGCGCACCCCCATCAACTTCATTGCCAATCCGCTGATCAATATCACGCTGCAGGGACGGACTGACACCTACCCCAAGCGGCGCGGCGTCACCCGTGTCAAAGAGCTGTGGCAGGCCGGTCAAAATGTCAGCTTGGGCCATGACTGTATTCAAGATCCCTGGTATAGCTTGGGCACAGGCAATATGCTAGATGTGGCCTGGATGGCGGTACATGTCTGTCAGATGACAGGGAGAGATGAAATCAATACCTGCTACGACATGGTGTCCGAGAACGGCGCTAAAACGTTGCACCTCGGCGAGAGCTATGGCTTAGCCGTGGGTAAACCAGCGAATTTGATTGTGCTAGATGGGGGCGATCGCTATGAAGCAATTTGCCACCGCCCAGCGGTGAGAACAGTGATTTCGCAAGGACGGGTTCTGGTTCAAACTCAACCGGCAGTAACCCAGTGGCAAGCACCATAGCCGGACAGCAATTTTGTTCCATTTAAGGGGTGAAACCCCCTAAACAGTCTTGAAGCAGGCGTAAATCTAATTTGTCATCGGCTTAAACATACGGTGAAGTCTGCATTCTTTTGCCGAAGCTAAGGTCATACTCGCGTCAAAATGAACTTGTAAACTCAACAGTTTCACTCATCCGCCAGCGGCCAGCTAGCTGCTATAAGGGTGAATATACGTCAATGATTCGCTGAACATCGGTTACTCGTATACCTACTAGCCCTTAGCTACACGGAATTTCTTGAAGATGGCTTGTTAGCTTCATGTTCAACTGGCAGGTCAGCATCTATCACTCATCACCCTATGTTGAGCCAAAAACTTGGTGGGCGCTATCAAATTATTTCGCATTTAGGCGGTGGAGGTTTTGGGCAAACCTATTTAGCAACAGACTTACACTTACCCGGTCAGCCTAGATGTGTGGTCAAACAGCTCAAGCCTCGGGTGACTGATAGCATTTCATTTGAGTCAGCCCAGCGCCTTTTCGACGCTGAAGCTTCCGCCCTGTATCAGCTCGGCTGCCATCACCAGATTCCCCGATTGCTGGCTCATTTTGAGGAGAATAAACAGTTTTATTTAGTGCAGGAGTATATTGAAGGCTCCTTGCTGAGTAATGAGCTGACGGCAGAAAATCTGTTTAGCGAAGCCCAAGTAATTGATCTGCTGCAGGATGTTTTAAGCACATTGACCTACGTGCATCAGCATCAGGTCATTCACCGCGATATTAAACCGTCTAATCTAATTCGGCGGCAGGCCGATCAGAAAGTCATTCTGATTGATTTTGGCTCGGTCAAGCAGGTCAGCAATCAGCCGATTGAAGAAGACGGGCAGCTCAGTATTACAATTGCCATCGGTTCAATGGGCTACATGCCTAACGAACAGCTCGCGGGACAACCCTGCCTCAGCAGCGATATCTATGCGGTGGGAATGCTGGCTATTCAAGCGCTGACGGGAATTGAGCCTAAGCGCTTGCGCAAAGATCCTAAAAACAGTGAAATTCTCTGGCGCGATCAGGTGGTTATCAGCCAGGAGCTGACCGAAATTATAGATAAGATGGTGCGCTACGACTATCGTCAGCGCTATCACTCTGCCTCAGAAGCATTGGCAGCAGTTGAGACTCTGATGGCAGATCCGGTAGCCTCAGAGGCTTCTGCGATCGCGGAGATGGTGCTGCCGGGGGAGGGAGCAGCCTGGCTCAATCGCGGAGATGAACTCTTCAGCCAAAATCGATATCACGAAGCGCTGGCCTGCTACGAGAAGGTGCTGCAGTCGGAGAGCAAAAACTATGAGGTTTGGTTTAAGCAGGGACTGGCGCTCGAAAACCTGCGCCACTTTGAAGAGGCAATCGTTGCCTATGACCGGGTGCTGCAGCTACGACCTGACGACTATCTGGCCTGGCTGAAGCGAGGCAAGGCCCTAGAAGCCTTAGAGCGCTATGAGGGGGCCTTGGCCGCCTACGAAGAAGTGGCGCGAATGCAGCCGGAGAACTACTGGGTCTGGCACGATCGCGGTCAAATTTTAGAAAAGCTACAGTCTTTAGAGGCCGCAATTCAAGCTTATAATCGCGCCATTCAGCTTAAGCCCGATTTTCAATCTGCGCTGGAACGGCGCAAGCAGATTTTGCTGCAGCTCCAGCGGGTAGACCACCTCTATCAGCTCCAGCATTACGAAGAGGCGATCGCGGCCTGCCAGCGAACCGTTCAAGCCAATCCCAATGATGCTTTAGCCTGGCTGATGCAGGGGATGGCCTTAGAAAACCTCGATCAGCCCTGGGAAGCGGCCCTCTCTTACAGTCGGGTGGTGAAGCTGCAGCCTGACGATCATGTGGCCTGGTTCAAGCTAGCCCACGTTTTAGAAAAAGTCGGCAAGTACCAGAAAGCGGCCCTCGCCTATGGCCGGGTGGTGAAGCTGCAGCCCCATAACTACTGGGCCTGGCATCAGCAAGGCAAGGTCCTAGAGCAGCTCAAGGAAACTCAGCGAGCGATCGCGGCTTACAATCAGGCCATTCAGATTAAGCCTGACCTGCAGGCAACCCTACAGGCACGACAGCGACTCTTGCAGAAAGCTGCCAGCGGAGGTGGCGCTTCTGTCCCAAAGCTGAGGGCCAGCACTGCGATCGCCGCCCGTGATGCTGCCTCTCGTTCGGTTCAGGCGGCAGTTTAGGTATTTAGACACTCATAGACTGAAGCGCTTTACTATCATGAGGGGGTGTGCGCCGTTTAATAGCCGTTTTCTATGTCTCAAAGCGATTCAGTTCCTGCAGTCCAAGCCGCCCAGACTCAGAATGGGCGCAATGGTCACCATCCGGCTCCGAGCTTGGCTGAGGACGATATCATTCGCATTCGCGGGGCGCGGCAGCATAACCTGAAGAATATTAGCCTAGAGCTGCCTCGCAATCAGCTCATAGTATTCACCGGCGTTTCTGGCTCAGGTAAGTCATCGCTGGCTTTTGACACCATTTTTGCCGAGGGTCAGCGGCGCTATGTAGAATCTCTCAGTGCCTATGCCCGGCAGTTTTTAGGTCAGATTGACAAACCGGATGTAGACGCCATCGAGGGCCTCAGTCCGGCGATTTCAATTGACCAAAAATCTACCTCCCACAATCCCCGCTCCACGGTGGGAACGGTGACTGAAATTTACGACTATTTGCGGCTGCTGTTTGGCCGGGCTGGGGAGCCGCACTGTCCGGTCTGCGATCGCTCGATTACGCCTCAGACTATCGATCATCTGGTCGATAGTCTGA
>JAAHIC010000603.1 GCA_010671965.1 Leptolyngbya sp. SIO4C5 | reverse complement strand
CAATATTGTGAGTAGCTTCAACGCCAAGAAAACGCTGTCTGTCGAGGGTAAAGACTATCAAATTTACAGCCTACCGGAAGCGGCTAAGACCCTAGGTGATGTGAGTCGTCTCCCCATTGCAGCGTTAACAATTATTCATCCTATAGCCCTAGCCTAGCGCCTTCAATAGGATCCTTGGCTTTGAGCCGATGTAGATGTAGATAATGCGTCTCAGTTAGCTAAAAATTGCTTTTTCTGTTCATAGCACTCAAATCATTTCGGAAACTGTTTGGCCTAAACACCCCTTCTATAAAAGGTCAATATGTTTTGGGCTATAGCCCTATCGACTGGTAGAACGTCAGGTTCAGTCTCCTGGGAGAAGTCAGATTTAACAACTTCTGACACTCTGACTAGAACAAGGCTATTTCCTAAACTCTTGAAAAAACTATGTTAAACAACCAGGTTAGAACTGCAGCTCTGTTAGGTTTGCTCAGCGGCCTGCTGGTTTTAGCGGGCTATTATTTAGTCGGCAATGAGCAAGGTTTAATTTTAGGGCTTATTTTTGCGGCGATTACCAGCTTTAGCTCCTGGTACTTTTCCGATCGCGCCGCGCTAGCAGCCTATCAGGCCCAGCCGATTACCCGGCAGCAAGCTCCCGAACTTTATGACATGGTGGCCCGACTGTGCGATCGCGCGGAACTGCCCCTGCCCAAAATTTTTGTAGTCCCGACGAAGTCACCCAACGCCTTTGCCACTGGGCGCGATCCCGAACATGCCGCCGTAGCCGTCACCGAAGGCATTATGCAGCTTCTCTCGCGTGAGGAGCTAGAAAGCGTTTTAGCCCATGAGCTGACCCACGTGCGCAACCGCGATACCCTGACTCAAGCTGTGGCGGGTACCTTAGCCGGAGCAATCACTTTTTTAGGCCGTATTCTCACATTTGGGGCACTTTACAGCCCTGCCTCCTATGACAATCGCCGGGGGCCAAACCCGATGGCGCTGCTGTTTTTGATTGTGCTCGCGCCTGTCTCCGCCGCCCTGATTCAAATGGCTATTTCTCGCACTCGCGAATACGCGGCTGATGCTGGTGCGGCTGAAATTACGGGAACTCCTCTCGCTCTTGCCAGTGCTTTAGAAAAGTTGGAGGAAATTGGTAGTCAGATTCCGATGCACGGTAATCCGGCCATGTCGCCGCTCTTGATTGTCAATCCTATTTCTAAGGAAGGCTTACAAACCCTCTTTCGCACCCACCCGTCAACGGAAGAGCGGATTAAGCGCCTGCAGGCGATCGCCCAGCAGCTCCAGCAGCAGCAATCCCCGGCGCTGGCTAGCTAAGCATCCGGTCCAAAATTCGTCATTGCCTCAGCGTAGGCGTCAAGCGTTCTTGCGCTTCAGTTGGCTATGCTGATAAAGCTGGTGTATAGATCGAGGCAGGATGGCAACGGCGCAACAACCCATTCACGTAATTGGCGGCGGACTCGCAGGAACTGAGGCAGCCTGGCAGATTGCTCAGGCAGGAGTGCCGGTGATTTTGCATGAGATGCGGCCCGTTCACCGCAGTCCGGCCCACCACAGCGAGCATTTAGCGGAACTGGTGTGCAGTAACTCCTTCGGCGCTCAGTCGAGCGATCGCGCCTCTGGCTTACTCCATGCCGAACTGCGTCAGCTAGGTTCGGTAGTAATCGCCAAAGCGGATGAACATGCGGTTCCGGCAGGGGGCGCTTTGGCCGTGGATCGGGCCGTGTTTAGCCGCGACCTGACCGAAACTCTGGCGCAGCACCCTCTAGTTGAGCTGAGACGGGGGGAAGTCAGCCACATTCCAGACGAGAGCATCGTGGTAATGGCGACCGGACCGCTGACTAGTTCTGCCCTCTCAGAGGATTTGCAGCGCTTTACGGGTTTGGCCTATATGAGCTTTTTTGATGCAGCTAGCCCCATCGTGGTAGGGGAAAGCATCAACCAGGAAGTGGCCTTTAAAGCCTCGCGCTACGATAAGGGCGAGGCAGCTTACCTCAACTGCCCAATGAACCGAGCAGAGTATCTGCATTTTTGGCGATCGCTCTGCGCAGCGGAGCAGGCGGAGCTGAAAGAGTTTGAGCGAGAAACCGCTAAGTTTTTCGAGGGCTGTTTGCCCATTGAGGAAATGGCCCGGCGGGGAGAAGATACCATGCGCTATGGGCCGCTGAAGCCGGTGGGTCTGTTTGACGCCCGCTTAGGTGACTTTCGCGATCCGGCTAATAAGGGCAAAAAGCCCTACGCCGTGGTGCAGCTCCGGCAGGAAGACAAAGCCGGTCAGCTCTGGAATATAGTCGGGTTTCAAACCAATTTACGCTGGGGCGAGCAAAAGCGGGTTTTTCGCCTCATCCCCGGACTTGAAGAAGCTGAGTTTGTCCGTATGGGTGTGATGCACCGCAACACGTTTATCAATTCGCCGGAACTGCTCAGCCCGGCCCTGCAGTTCAAAACCCGCTCTACATTACTTGCTGCCGGACAGCTCATTGGCACCGAAGGCTATACAGCAGCCACCGCCGGAGGTTGGCTAGCCGGAACCAATGCCGCTCGCCTGGCCCACGGAAAATCGCTCCTGGCGCTGCCCGTAACCACCATGATGGGCGCGCTCTTCGACTTTATTAGCAGCGCCTCCCCCAAGCACTTCCAGCCCATGCCGCCCAATTTTGGCATTCTGCCCGCCCTGCCCCAGCAGATTAAAAATAAGCGAGAGCGCTATGGACAATACCGCGATCGCGCCCTCCAAGACTTGAACTCTTGGGTTCAGCAAAATCAGCTTAGTTTATATCAGCTACAGTCCGCCATTAGCGCTTAATCTGAAAAAGCCTCACTTACTTGCGCCAATGCGAAGTTGCAGGAATGTTGGACAAATCACAGCGATCTTTATAGCGATATACGATCTCTTGAACTTCCTCAAGTAAACCAGATTCAAGGACTATTGGATTAAGCCCCATAGAGAGAAAACAGCGATTCGAGACAACAAATTCATTTGCCTCTGGTTCAAAACGAGGATTGGGTAAATATTGGATTTCGGCTCCCATTAAGTCAGCTATAATTTTCGCCAAATTATTGATGCTGTAGGTTTGAGTAATTTGATTGAGTATTTGTACTCTATCTCCGCCATCAGGAGGCTGACTGAGAGCTAATTCAATACAGCGGACTGTATCTTGAATATGGATAAAAGCTCGAGTTTGCCCGCCCGTTCCGTACACCGTTAGAAGGTAGCCCACGGTTGCTTGAACTAAAAACCGATTGAGTACCGTTCCATAGATGCCATCGTAGTCAAAACGATTAATTAATCGCTCGTCTTGCTTTGTTTCAGACGTTTGAGTGCCCCAAACAATTCCTTGATGCAGATCGGTAATTCGCAGTCCATTGTTTTTATTATAAAAATGAAAAAAGAGCTGATCCTGAGATTTAGTCATGTGATAAATACTGTCAGGATTCGCTGGATACAAAATTTCTTGCTCTAAAGCTTTTTTTCGCTGCTTTGCGAATTA
>JAAHIC010000602.1 GCA_010671965.1 Leptolyngbya sp. SIO4C5 | reverse complement strand
TTGCTCTTCCGACCACTAGAACAACTATTCGATCACTGGTATGAACGGGGCAGGCAGCAGATGAAATAGAGCGCACGGTTTGATTTAGCCCATACGGGCATAAACCTTTGGGCTACAATTAAAATTTGCAAAGTAGCACAGGTTACCGCTCTCACCATTTCACTATGAGCAAAGGCACTCTCTTCGACAAGGTTTGGGACTTGCATACCGTCGCTCAGCTTCCCTCTGGGCAAACTCAGCTATTTATTGGCCTACATTTGATTCACGAAGTGACCAGCCCTCAAGCCTTTGCCATGCTGCGGGAGCGGGGGCTGAAGGTGCTGTTTCCAGAACGCACCGTGGCTACCGTCGATCACATTGTGCCAACAGAAAATCAGGCCCGTCCCTTCGCCGATGCGCTGGCGGAAGAAATGATGGTGGCCCTGGAGCGCAACAGCCAGGAAAACCAAATTACGTTTTACAACGTCGGTTCTGGGAATCAGGGCATCGTGCATGTGATTGCCCCCGAACAAGGGCTGACTCAGCCAGGCATGACGATTGCCTGCGGCGACAGCCATACTTCAACCCACGGCGCTTTTGGGGCGATCGCGTTTGGCATTGGTACCAGCCAGGTGCGCGACATTCTCGCCTCTCAGACCCTAGCCTTGGCTAAGCTCAAGGTGCGGCGGGTGGAGGTCAACGGCGAGCTGCGCCCTGGGGTTTACGCCAAGGACGTGGTGCTGCACATTATTCGCAAGCTGGGGGTAAAAGGCGGCGTCGGCTACGCTTATGAATACGCGGGTACGGTCTTTGAAAAAATGTCGATGGAAGAGCGGATGACCGTCTGCAACATGGCGATCGAAGGCGGTGCCCGCTGCGGCTACGTCAATCCTGACGACACCACTTTTGCCTACCTAGAAGGCCGCGACTTTGCCCCTAAAGGTCAAGACTGGGATCAGGCAGTGGACTGGTGGCGTAGTCTGCACAGTGACGCCGACGCCGAATATGACGACGTGGTCGTTTTTGACGCGGCTGAGATTGCCCCCACTATTACCTGGGGCATTACGCCGGGGCAGGGCATCGCCGTGGATGAGTCGGTGCCGACGCTAGCGGAACTAGCCCAGGATGAGCGTCCGATCGCAGAAGAAGCCTACCGCTATATGGATCTGCAGCCCGGCCAGCCGATCAAAGGTACGCCTGTAGATGTCTGCTTTGTCGGGAGCTGCACTAACGGGCGAATTAGCGACCTGCGGGAAGCGGCCAAGTTTGCCCAGGGGCGGCACGTAGCCAAAGGGATCAAGGCTTTTGTCGTACCGGGTTCAGAGCGGGTGAAGCAGCAGGCCGAGTCGGAAGGGCTAGACCAGGTCTTTTTGGCGGCTGGTTTTGAGTGGCGCGAACCGGGCTGTTCGATGTGTTTAGCGATGAACCCTGATAAGCTGCAGGGTCGCCAGATCAGTGCCTCTTCCTCTAACCGCAACTTTAAAGGCCGTCAAGGTTCTTCGGCGGGAAGAACCTTGCTCATGAGTCCGGCAATGGTCGTTTCGGCGGCAGTCAATGGCTGCGTCTCAGACGTGCGAGAGCTGGTTTGACCCTGCCTAAACGACAAAGTCAGCCATCAGGCTGCAGGGATTCACCTGCTGATAAAGTCCTTCAATCTGGTCAAGGGTGGCGATTTCCCCCAGGCGATCGCCCATGTCACGCAGTTTAGCCAAAGCCTGCTGATAGCAGTCTAGGGCAGCGGTGGTCCTGCCCAGATATTCATAGAGTTTGCCTAGCTGGCTAAAGATACGGCCAGCGCCTTTCTCGTCTTCAATAGCGGTGAAGACTGTCAGCGCCTGCTCGTAATAGCTAATCGCTAGCTGAGGATGGCCGGTTTGCTGGCTGAGAGCAGCTAAATGGCCTAAAATCATGCCCCGCTGCTGCTGCGTCAGGACGCTAGCCGTCGGCGTGCGGCATAGATCAAGGGCAGCTTCATAGCAGCTCAGGGCATACATGAACAGCCGCAGATGCCGGTAGGTTTTACCCATATAGCTCAGGGTCGAAGCTTCCCCGGCCTGATCGTTGAGCTGTCCCCTTAAAGTTAGAGCCTGCTCTAAATACTTCAGCGCTTGGTGATAGTTGCCGAGCTGATAGTAAGCAACCCCTAGATTGTGCAGAGCCGTCGCATAGCTAGCCCGGTCGTCGCTATCCGCCAAAATGCTTACCGCTGTCAGGCAAAGGCTTTGGGTGCGCTCATGCTGGCCGATGCGCGCATAGATAGCGCCCAAATTGTTGAGCATTAGCCCCACCTTATGCGTATCTCCGGCCAGCCGAAAAGCCTTGACGGCTTGCTGATAGCAGGCGATCGCCTCAGATAGCTTGCCCGACTGTCGGTGCAGTCCGGCTAGGGTAGCTAGCTGCATGGCCTGCTGGTAGGAGTCGCTGTTCTCTAGAGCGGCATCAGCCGCTTCAGTCTCTGGTTGGGGGGCTTGGCGATCGCTTTGAATGGCCATTTCCTGCCCAACAAAATAAATACAATTGAGCGTAGCTTCTAGGCCGTGGAGACAGTTGAGATGCAGGTGCCAAGCAAGCAGAGTTTGAAACGTATCTAAGGCTGCGGCCAAGTCGCCTTGATCAAAATATCGCCAGCTTTGAGCAAACAACCTGTCAAGCTGCTCAGCTTCAATATTGAGCTCAGGCTGAATCCGACCCGCAATCATTTCCCGGTATAGGCAAACAGCTAGTAGGGGCATGGGAGCGGCAACGAAGCACTGGAGCAAAGCTTGGGGGCACATAGCGACATCTCCTGTCTTGACTTATAAGCATCTACTTCTCCAGATCAAAGAGTTATGCAGTTTTTTACGCAATTTTTGTAGTTTGTTCAAAAAAGCAATAATTGCCCAATCTAGGCGTCAACGATCTAAAAATCCAAAACTGGCAGCGCAGTCTTTATCGCCTATATCCCATCTGCTTTAAAGTGAAGGCATGACAGCAGAAACCTACATCATCGGCATCGACATCGGCACAACCAGTACCAAGGTGATGCTCTTTTCTGCCCAGGGTCGGCCTATTGCTCAGCAGACAGTTGAATATCCCCTCCTTTCGCCTACACCGGAAGTTCAAGAGCAAGATCCCTATGAGATTCTGAGAGCTGTTGTGCAAGGGGTTCAAGCCATTGTTGCTAATAACCCAAGGTGTCTAAGTGGACTGGTCGCCCTTTCTTTTAGTGCGGCAATGCACAGCCTTATTGCCGTAGACACTCAGGGACAGCCTCTCACCCACAGCATTACTTGGGCCGATCGCCGTAGCGCGGCCTGGGCCGACAAAGTGCGCCAGAGCTGCAATGCTCACATGCTCTATCAGCGGACAGGAACGCCCCTTCATCCTATGTTGCCGCTGGTCAAGCTGGCTTGGCTGCGGCATGAGCAGCCCCAACTCTTCAACCAGGCCGCTAAATTTATCTCCATCAAAGAGTACGTGCTAGCCCCGCCGTCAGCGTGGCGGGGGCGGTCTGGGGCTGATCGGTCTCGGG
>JAAHIC010000601.1 GCA_010671965.1 Leptolyngbya sp. SIO4C5 | reverse complement strand
TTTTTGGTGGAGCGGCTGAGTCAGCCAGTGGTGCCTGTGCGATGGGTGAATAAAGCAGCAGTCGTTCGGGAGCCGCAGGCGCGAGGACTACAAGTATTGTTCATGGCGACCTCACCAGAGGGTGAGCAGCCAGTGCTGGAATTTGAGCAAGAAGAAGCAACGATTCTCAGCATTACAAGCGAGCTACCGCTAACACTACGGGTAGAGGAAAGTGGCTGCATAGACGATCTAGGTAAGTTGTGGCGGCGCTATGAAGAAAACTGCTTTGACGTATTTCATCTGACAGGACATGCTTCCATTCAGATGCAAGCGCCCTATGCCCCTTTCTTTATCACTGAAACCCTTGAAGGGCAGAGCACTGAGACTTCAGCAACCGATTTGTTCGCAGCTTTTTCAAGACGGCTACCGAGCCTAATCTTTCTCTCTGGCTGCCGCACCGCGCAGGCGGGCAATGAAGGTAGTGTCAGTTCAATGGCTGAGAGTCTTGTCAATCTGGGCATTCCAGCGGTGCTGGGCTGGGGAAAGCCCGTCATTGATTGGGAGGCTACGGAGGCTGCCAAGCTGCTCTATGAACGCCTAGCCGAAGGGTTTCCTATTGCTGAAGCTTTGGGCGAAACCTATCACCATCTGAGGCAGCGGCAGAATCCGTCAGTACGAGATTGGCATGGGCTACGGCTGTATGTGCGGGGTGATGGCTGGGGGAAGTTGGTTAATCCGCCAGAATTTTATGTACCCGCCCTAGAACCCCCGCAAACTGAGTTTTTAGATCCAGCAGGGCAGGTACGGGTTGCGACGGCAGAGCAGTTTGTGGGACGACGACGACTTTTGCAGCGCTGTTTGAGGCAGCTTCACAGTCGAGGCTACTGGGGAGTGCTGCTGTGGGGTCTTGGAGGTGTCGGCAAAAGCACCGTAGCGGCGCGATTGCTGGAGCGACTGCCGGACTACGATCGAGTAGTGATCTATAAAACTCTAGACAGGCAAAATCTATTAAATTTGCTCTCTAGACAGTGTCAAACTGAGATAGGGCATGAAATCTTAAATAGCAAGTTGCCCTCTATGCAAAAGCTGACCAAATTTTTGAAGCAGGGGCTAAATCATGACCAGCAGCGCTTTTGCTTTGTTCTAGATGATTTTGAAGCAAATTTGACTGCGGATCTTAGTGGCAAGCAGGTGCTGCGAGGGGAGGCTGTGGAGCCGCTGAGGGAGTTATTAGACGCGGTAGTTCACAGTGGCCGAGGACATCGAATAGTCATTACGAGTCGCTATGACGTGACGCTGCCGTGGCACAATCAGCGCTTGCACCGCGAAAGCCTGTCTGCACTGCAAGGAGCAGATTTGGGGAAAAAGTATGGCCGTTTAGAGGCGTTTAAGCCACAGCCAAGGGATGAGCCAGCCCCGATTGACTCAGATTTGCAGCAGCAGGCTAAGACGGCAGCGGATGGTAATCCGCGCTTACTGGAGTGGCTGGATAAAGTGCTGCTGACGCCAGATTTAGACAAAGCGCAAATCTTGACGCGCATGAATGCCGAGGAGGAGCGCTTCCGAGAGGATATTTTGGCGCGGGAACTGCTGGCCCAACAGCCGGAAGAGGTGCGGCAATTGCTGGGACGGGGGCTAATCTACCAGTTGCCCGTGCCGCTGGAAGCAGTCGCGGCGCTGTGTGAGGATATTGGGGCATTTGAGCAACATCAGCAGCGGGCAGTGGCCCTAGGACTGCTGGAGATGAGTCAGGTGCGGGGGGAACTGCGCTACCGAGTACCGCAAATCTTACAGTCGTTGCTGCCAGATGAATTATTACCAGAGCAGTGTGAGGTAGCCGCCAATCAGCTATATCAGCTTTGGTGGGAAGCTGAGGGCAGTAACCCTACAGAAGAACAGTGTTTGGAAATGCATCGGTTAGCGTTGCTGACTGGAAAAGCTGAGATTGCAGCGGTGATTGGCAGTGCATTAGCAGCAAATTGGCATTCTCAAAATCGTTACCGTGAAGCGACAGTTTTGGGAATAGAAACCCTTTCTTTGGTTAAAGATTATCGGGTATATCACGCTCTAGCACGTTCTGAAGAAGTGCTTGGAGAAGCCGATGATGCCGTTAAACATTATCAAAAAGCCCTAAAGCTCTGTCCAGAAACAGATGAGATCTTAAAAGCCGCTACTCTCAATAACATGGCGCAGGTGATTGCCAATAAAGGGGACATCGATCGCGCCATGGCGCTTTGGCAGGAGTCGCTACAACTCCTAGAGCGCATTGGCGATGTGAGA
Organism: Leptolyngbya sp. SIO4C5; assembly: GCA_010671965.1. Taxonomy (GTDB): domain Bacteria; phylum Cyanobacteriota; class Cyanobacteriia; order Phormidesmidales; family Phormidesmidaceae; genus Sphaerothrix; species Sphaerothrix gracilis. The sequence continues at coordinate 1,236 of JAAHIC010000601.1, read as the reverse complement.
GGTAAGGCCGCTACTCTCAATAACATAGCGCAGGTGATTGCCAATAAAGGGGACATCGATCGCGCCATGGCGCTTTGGCAGGAGTCGCTACAACTCAAAGAGCGCATTGGCGATGTGAGAGGTAAGGCCGCTACTCTCAATAACATGGCGCAGGTGATTGCCAATAAAGGGGACATCGATCGCGCCATGGCGCTTTGGCAGGAGGATCTTCAGCTCTCAGAGCGCATTGGCGATGTGAGAGGTAAGGCCGCTACTCTCAATAACATGGCGCAGGTGATTGCCGATAAAGGGGACATCGATCGCGCCATGGCGCTTTGGCAGGAGGATCTTCAGCTCTCAGAGCGCATTGGCGATGTGAGAGGTAAGGCCGCTACTCTCAATAACATGGCGCAGGTGATTGCCGATAAAGGGGACATCGATCGCGCCATGGCGCTTTGGCAGGAGTCGCTACAACTCCAAGAGCGCATTGGCGATGTGAGAGGTAAGGCCGCTACTCTCAATAACATGGCGCAGGTGATTGCCGATAAAGGGGACATCGATCGCGCCATGGCGCTTTGGCAGGAGTCGCTACAACTCCTAGAGCGCATTGGCGATGTGAGAGGTAAGGCCACTACTCTCAATAACATGGCGCAGGTGATTGCCAATAAAGGGGACATCGATCGCGCCATGGCGCTTTGGCAGGAGTCGCTACAACTCCAAGAGCGCATTGGCGATGTGAGAGGTAAGGCCACTACTCTCAATAACATGGCGCAGGTGATTGCCGATAAAGGGGACATCGATCGCGCCATGGCGCTTTGGCAGGAGTCGCTACAACTCCTAGAGCGCATTGGCGATGTGAGTGGTAAGGCCGCTACTCTCAATAACATGGCGCAGGTGATTGCCAATAAAGGGGACATCGATCGCGCCATGGCGCTTTGGCAGGAGTCGCTACAACTCAAAGAGCGCATTGGCGATGTGAGAGGTAAGGCCGCTACTCTCAATAACATGGCGCTGGTGATTGCCAATAAAGGGGACATCGATCGCGCCATGGCGCTTTGGCAGGAGTCGCTACAACTCCTAGAGCGCATTGGCGATGTGAGAGGTAAGGCCGCTACTCTCAATAACATGGCGCTGGTGATTGCCAATAAAGGGGACATCGATCGCGCCATGGCGCTTTGGCAGGAGTCGCTACAACTCCAAGAGCGCATTGGCGATGTGAGAGGTAAGGCCGCTACTCTCAATAACATGGCGCTCTAA
>JAAHIC010000600.1 GCA_010671965.1 Leptolyngbya sp. SIO4C5 | reverse complement strand
AACTAGATGAGGTTGCTGGAACTGCAGCGGGGATAGATTGATCGCCATCCGAATCGGCGGCAGTCCGGCCTGCTGCCAAGCTCTATTTTGCTCACAGGCGGTTTTGAGTACCCAGTCTCCAATCGGCAAAATTAACCCGGTCGCTTCAGCAATGGGAATAAATTCTGCTGGAGAAACGGGGCCTAATTCAGGATGATACCAGCGCAAAAGGCACTCAACCCCAACTAGATGACCGCTAACTAGATCAATTTGAGGCTGATAGTAAAGCTGTAGCTGATTGCGGGCCATCGCTTGGCGCAGTTCACTTTCTAGATGCAGATGCTGCTGTAGCCGCAGTGTCATATCGGTTGAGTGAAATTGGAAGCAGCTATTTCCCTGCTGTTTAGCCTGTTGCAAAGCAATACAGGCATTTGATAAGACCTGTTCAGAGCGATCGCCTCTAGAATGGAGGGCCACGCCGATGCAGGCTGTTAAGTGAATAGACTCCCGTTCAATTTGATAGGGTTGCAGCAGCACATCCAGCAAGCGCTGTGCCTGCTGAATCGCTTCTGAGTAAGAGTGCGAAACCGACTGGGCGATCGCAAATTCGTCGCCATTGAGCCGAGCTACAAAACCAAACTCGCCGCAGAACTGGCTCAGGCGGTAGGAGATTGCTCTGAGGACCTGCTGGCTAAAGCGATCGTCTCGCAGACTATGTAGGGTGGGTAAATCGCTTAGATGAATGACAAACACAGCGACATCCAAAGGATGAGGTGTGGCCGCTGTCAAAATTTTGTTTAAGTGCTTTTGGAAAAGCGTCTGATTCGGTAAACCAGTAGAGTTGTCGTAGTCTGCCAGATAAACAATGAGACGATCGAGTTTGCGAATGATCTCAGTAGCATTAGACATCAGAATACCGGCATCGTCCGTGAACCGAGTCGGCAGATCAGGAATTTTTCGTTCAGCCCAATAGAGCCGAAGAGACTGCGCTGTCAGCTTTACGGGCATCAGCAGGCTATGGAGTATGAAGAGCGTAATCAGCGTTCCTGCCAGCGTAGCTACCAAAGCCACACCCAGGATAGCGAGCTTAGTATCTAGAGGAAATGCGGAGGAGTTAACAAAGTAAAATAGCAGCGCCAAGAGGGGAATATGGGTGCCGACAAAGGCCACAACCATAATTTTGCTCTCGTAGCTTTCCAGGTACCCTATGCGATTAAGCCGATCATAAAGCCACAGGTTATACTTCTGCATTAGTGAATAGTGATAGATTTTCCCACCCTAAGCTGAGGCGATTAAATAGCTTGCAACAGCTTTCAACACCCAGGGCTTTTCGTATAATATGTAACTTGAGGGCCGAAAAACTCCTATAAAAGGCGGGAGTTCCCTGCGCTAAATGGCGATACCCTAGATATAGCCTGCGTAATTTTGGCCAGCAGGGTATAAAAAACACAAAAAGCACCCCGGAGGGTGCCTAAATGAACACAAAGAGCCAGTTGCCAGCGCTTTAAAGTCTAGTCAGCCGTCGCCAGTTCTGTGCTGCCGCGACGACGATTGCGAGTCAGAGTGTTGAAGAGCATCTGACCAATGGCCTTGATCAAGTTGCCTTCCAACTCTTGGAACATCTGCATATTAATGCCAAAAGCATCGTTGGCCTCCTCCACAATGCGATCGGCCATCGCTTCATCCACGGGCGCTTCGTCTAAAGAAGCCCGGTAAGCCTGCTTAAACGCTTTCTCATCTTGAATATCGTCAAACTCATAAAAAGCGGTGCCTTCGCCTTCGCTCAGGTTCATCGCCCGCTGAGCAATGCCTTTAAGAATTTGACCACCAGAGAGATCGCCTAGATAGCGGGTGTAGGAATGCCCCACTAGCAGTTCAGGCTGAGTGTTAGAAATCTCGCGGATGCGATCGACATAGGCCTGCCCGGCCTTGGAAGGAGCAATCTGCTCGCGCCAGTTAGGGCCGTAGTAATAAGCTAAATCGGTTTCTAAAGTTTCCTTACGGTGTAGCTTAGGAAAATAAACCTTAGAAACAACCGGATGGTTGCGCTGGCGCTCTAGTTCTTCTTCCATTGCCGTGTAGACAAAATAGAAGTTAGCTACTAGCTTGCGGTAGGAATTTTTTTCAACTACTCCTCTCAAGAAGCACCGGACGAAGCCGACGTTCTCTGCCATAGTGTGGGCTTTTTTGGTGCCCTCACGCAGTTTGGTGGATAAATCGCTGCTCATGCTAAACGTCTCGCTAAATTACCTGAACTCTATAGAGAATGCTGTCGGCGTAAAGATTCTAAACAAACTTATTTTTTGCTACTTTTGTTAAAGTAAACCCTTTTGATGAGAGTTTTCATTAAAAAATTTTACGGGACTAGCCTAGTCAGGGTGTGAGTAGCAGTTATTAACCCTGTTAAGTAGGCGCACCCAATTATTTTGTAGGCTGGATGATGAAAATTTTGCTAGAGCCTCACATCTCCGCTTCCGCCGACACCATTTCCTGTAAAGTCTGCCAGCCTGCCAGCCAAAGACTGCGGTTTTTGAGCAGCTTGGCATTGAGCCAAAAGCGCACCTCTGGATCGCAGGAAGCTACCAGCTCGGCAAAGACCCACTCACCCTGATTTTTACGGTTCACCACCTGGAAATGCCGCCAGCCAGAAACCTTTTGCTGGGCCGTCCATTTGGAGCCGACAAGGTGAGGAAATTTTTGTTTTTTAGGCATGGTGTGACGTTAGGGAGACAGGCGACGGCGGAGACTGCGGATGTGAGCGGCGCGGCTGAAAATCAGGGCATTTTGCTTGTTGAGCTGCACGTAGACTTTGCCAGAAAAAAGCTGTCTTAGCGGCGATCGCTGATAGATTAAGACCCCTTCTGTCTCAGCCACTTGGGTGTAGCCCATCTCGCTGAGTACCTGACTGAGCGATCGCAAAAACTGCTTTTTGCCCTTAAACGGTACTTCTAGGGAAAGGGTCTGGTTAAAATAGGCAGCAATCAGGCCACCCACTAGACCTACACCAATGCCGAGCTGAGCCGGAAAGCCTGACTCTAGGCTAACGTGGAGACTCTGAGCCATTAAGAGCGTAGTAATTAAGCCAATTCCGGCGAAATAGTATAGAAATGTAAATCCGAAGCCTGGGCCGGGTTGCGCCGTGTTCACTGACTTACCTTGAATACGCCTCTACATAAGCATTGTCTCGGTTAGGGGGTTTACCAGCAACCTCTCAGACACATTCTCGTCGTTTAAGGCGATAATTCACAACGGAACCTTTTGCTGTAATGGATGCTGCTGGATGATTGAAGTTGAAAATCTCAGCAAGATGTATGGAGCCACCCCGGCGATTCGAGATGTGTCATTTCGGGTGGAGACGGGAGAGATTTTAGGTTTTCTCGGCCCCAATGGAGCCGGTAAGACCACTACCATGCGCATCTTGACAGGCTACTTGCCCGCTAGCAGCGGTAGTGCCCGCATTGGCGAATATGAAGTCCACGCAGACTCAATGGCGGTGCGACAGCGGATTGGCAGATAGCCAATCCGA
>JAAHIC010000060.1 GCA_010671965.1 Leptolyngbya sp. SIO4C5 | reverse complement strand
TCCGATTGGAGACTGGGTACTCAAAACCGCCTGTGAGCAAAATAGAGCTTGGCAGCAGGCCGGACTGCCGCCGATTCGGATGGCGATCAATCTATCCCCGCTGCAGTTCCAGCAACCTCATCTAGTTCAGCAGATTCAATCGATTCTCAGCAAAACTGGGTTAGATGCTCGCTATCTGGAGCTAGAAGTCACCGAAAGCTTAGCGATGAATAACGTTGAGCAAACGTTGGATCTATTGCAAACGCTGCATCGCTTAGGTGTTACGTTGGCCCTAGATGATTTTGGCACGGGCTATTCGTCTCTCAGCTATTTGAGAAAGTTTCCGTTTGATATTCTCAAAATCGATCGCGCTTTTATTAAAGATGTCGGCAGTAGTTCTGATGCAGCCGCTTTGGTTAAGGCGATTATGGCGCTGGCCGGTAGCCTCAACCTAGACTTAGTTGCAGAAGGCATAGAAACCTCTACTCAGCTTGAGTTTCTGGCGACCCAGGGACAAAATCTTAGTATTCAAGGCTATTACTTCAGCCCGCCTGTAACCGCCAGTGAACTAGGCCGACTCCTCAAAGAACAACCTAAATCGGTTGAGCAGCAGCAGCTCAGCTACAGTCTCAAATAAATATTTTTAGATCTGCTACCAATTGCAACGAACAGTCAAGAAACATATCGATTGTCTGAGCGCATTTCAGCCTGAGCGATCGCTATATCAGCCTGCAGACAAGGCTTGCGCAGCTTAAGCCAGGGTTGATTCTGGCTGAGTCTTCGTAACAGTGGCAGTTCACAAAAGCCAAATCTTTGAGGACAATCAGAAGCGATGTTAAAGCTTTAGCAGCGGGGGTCAGTTGCAGCTCTAGCTAAGGGCTGTGTGATTAGGCCGACCTGCCAGCGCTATAAAAAGTTTTCAAGCAAATTGTCGTCAAAGACTACCGGATAGGGAGAACGCTATATGAAACTGGCTTATTGGATGTATGCAGGCCCCGCCCACATCGGCACCCTTCGCATTGCCAGTTCTTTTAAGAATGTTCACGCCATCATGCACGCCCCGATTGGCGATGACTACTTCAACGTCATGCGATCGATGCTGTCGCGGGAGCGCGACTTTACCCCTGTCACCGCCAGTGTGGTCGATCGCAATGTGCTAGCGCGGGGTTCACAGGAGAAGGTGGTAGACAATATCACCCGCAAAGATCGAGAGGAGCACCCCGATCTGATTGTGCTGACCCCGACCTGCACTTCCAGCATTCTGCAGGAAGACCTACAAAACTTCGTGGAGCGGGCGCAGCTAGATGCTCAAGGCGACGTTATGCTGGCCGACGTTAACCACTACCGGGTAAATGAGCTCCAGGCCGCCGATCGCACTCTGCAGCAGATTGTGGCCTACTACCTCAACAAGGCCAGGAAAAAAGGCGAACTGCCAGCCGCTAAAACTGCCAAGCCTTCAGTCAATATTTTTGGCATTACGACCCTCGGTTTTCACAACAATCACGATGTCAAGGAACTGCGGCGGCTAATGGCCGATTTGGGCATTGAGGTGAATGCTGTAGTGCCCGACGGGGCTTCTGTCCATGAGCTAAAGAACCTGCCTCGCGCTTGGTTTAACCTCGTTCCTTACAGAGAGATTGGCCCCACCACCGCCGAGTATCTCAAGACCGAGTTTGATATGCCCTACGTGGATATCACGCCGATGGGCATCGTTGAAACGGCTCGCTGTATCCGGGCGATTCAGAAGATTCTGAACCAGCAGGGGGCTGAGGTGAATTATGAGAGCTTTATTGATGAGCAAACCCGCTTTGCCTCTCAGGCGGCTTGGTTTTCCCGCTCGATTGACTGCCAAAACCTCACGGGCAAAAAGTGCGTCGTTTTTGGCGATAGTACCCATGCCGCCGCTATCACTAAAATTCTGGCGCGCGAGATGGGAATCCACGTCGTGCTAGCAGGCTCTTACTGCAAGTACGATACCGAATGGTTTAAGCAGGAAGTGGGCGAATACTGTGATGAAGTACTCATGAGCGAGGATCATGGTGAAATTGGTGACGCGATCGCTCGCATTGAGCCTGCCGCTATTTTCGGTACCCAAATGGAGCGTCATGTGGGTAAGCGCCTAGATATTCCCTGCGGCGTGATTGCAGCTCCGATTCACGTCCAGAACTTCCCGGTGGGCTACCGTCCGTTCTTGGGCTATGAAGGGGCTAACCAGGTCGTCGATCTGATTTATAACTCTTTCACCTTGGGTATGGAAGATCACCTGCTAGAGATCTTTGGCGGCCACGACACCAAGGAAGTCATCACCAAAACCATGTCTGCGGATTCCGATATGAGCTGGACTAAGGATGGCTTGGCAGAGCTGAACAAAATCCCTGGCTTTGTGCGCGGTAAAGTGAAACGCAATACTGAGAAGTTTGCCCGCGATCGCAATATTGCTGAAATCAGTGCTGAAGTGCTGTATGCAGCGAAAGAGGCCGTTGGTGCTTAGGGCAATAGGTTTTGCGGGATAGATCAGTCGATTTATTCCGCAAAAATTAGTTCGCGAGGAAAAATATTGCCAAACCCGCAACGCCACAGTTAAAAATTAGCAAGCTCAGAACCACCCAAATTCCATTAACGGCCATAAAGCCAGACACAACCAGGTGTAACAGCAAAGCTTGGCCAAGGGTGGTGCTGATGCCGCTGACAATTGCGATCAAGACTTTCATGGCAGCGTCTCTTGACTGACAGCGACTCTAATTGTACGAGCCGCCGAAGTTTGCAAGACAGCTCAAATAACCTGAATTGAGGTCGAGCCAAGGCTAGCCTTTAGCGTTCGCTGTATCAGTCTGCTTGGGTAGGAACAAGACTAGGATCCTTTAAAACTAACTCATTGCTAGCCGGTTCTACCCTATAGGCTTCTCCAATGTAACCAGTCCGGTCGTAAAGAATCTGGTGGATGTGCAAATCAAGCGCCTGCTCATCCGCAATTCGATCGGCATAAAACGCTTTCATTCTAGGTTCAATGCCAAGCTGCACGAGGCGATCGTGTAGCAAAGCGTTATGGCCGCGAAAATAGGCTTGTCGAGCCACATCGTCTTGCAAAAAGGTGAAAATCACCGAGGCCGGGACTCCTGCCAGTGTGATGCGCTCGGTAACAAATAAAAATCCGAAGACTCCCAGCGCAGTAATGCCACCTGCTCCTAAAGCCGCTAAGCCCCGCCGAGATAAAAGTAACGGACGTGCAAAGGTACTTTGACAAGCTGGGCAAAAATACTGCCGTCTCAGCTTTGCTTTCCCATGACGATACACGGGGCGGTGACCGCATTTTGAACACTGCATGGTGGACGATGGGCTATCAAACTGCAACGGGTAGGAAGACAACGCTGCTATATTAGCGATCGCGCTAGCGGCTATGCCAGAAAATCAGCCGTAGTTGACGATATTCCTACGGAAAACTCTCAGTATTTGCAAAAACTTTAATTTCCCTCGTATCCGTCATAATGCGTAAGAGTCTGTCTTTACAGCAAACTAAAGCAAGCCCATCTTGCGGCTGCTCTACTGCCGCTTAGGAATAAAAACAGACCCCAATCAGGTAAAGGTTTACGTTCTATGGCCCGCCAGCGCTCCAAGTCAGATCTACCCACGAAAGTTTGCCCCGTCTGTCAGCGCCCTTTTACCTGGCGCAAAAAGTGGGCTGACTGCTGGGATGAAGTCAAATACTGCTCCGATCGCTGTCGCCGCCGTCGCTCACAGGCACAGCCCCGTGAGTAGAGGCTCTCCGTTTGCCTAACCTTCTAACCTCAAAGTGTCAGCACCTATTCCCATGCAAAGGGTCGATTGCGATCGCCCACGATGGCATAAAACCGCTCTAGGTTTTCAGGGGCCAACTCTTGCTGCCAGCGCTGGTCAAGCTTGATGGTGAGATCCATTTTGGCGTAATAGTCGCCATGCACCGCTTGGGTGTTGCTGGCGACGGGCTGATTGCGATAGCGAGCGATCAGCGCTCTGGCGCTGCGGCTACCGGCAATATAGTGATGGTCGTGCTGCCAGTAGGCCAGCATCTCGGGTTCAAAAGGAATTTCCAGGAAAGCGCATACCTGACGCATAATCTCTGCCGGATCGGTGGCTAGGGCTTCGTACTGTACCTGTAAGCGCCGCTCAGCGGGCAAACTGGCATAGAGGCGATCGCACTGGTCAAGATTTTCCAGCCAGCGCTGGCTCACGGTTTCTACCGTCAGGTCAGGGTAAGCGCGCAGGTAGGAGTTGAGAACGGCTCGACCATCGCGCACCGCATGAATGACATAGGCTTGTAAACGCCCCTGACGGAACTCACGCGCCTTTAGCCGCTGGGCTACCCAGTCAGGATATTTGCTAGAGTCTACCAGCAGGGTTTTCTGGATTCTTTCTGCCAGCAGCGTGTAGGGATTGAATACGGCATCCTGACCAATACGTTCGCGGATCCAACGCTCTAGTTTGAGCGGGATGTAGGCCCGGAGGCGACGGCCACTCAGGCCCAAAGCGAGCTGCTCCGCATCGGCCTGACTAAAGTGATCGGGCCAAAACGTGCCGCTGGGGCAGAGGGCGCTGAGCGTGGGCGTGCGGCGATAAATTTCTGGCAGCTTGCTAATTTCCCCTAAGGAAAAGCCCTGAGAGTGACTGCCCAGCATCAGATCTAACATGGTCGAGCCAGAGCGGCCGATGCCCAGAATGAAAACGACTTTTCCCGTAGCAACCATATCGTTCAATCACTCCTCTGTTTTGGCTAAGACAGTCCTAGTTTTCTGAGTAGACGCTGCGGCAGGGTAGGCGGCTTGGGTTTGTAGTAGGTTGGCTGGCCTTTGAAGTCGGGGCGATCTGCCGGATTCTTCAAATAGCGATAGTGCAGGAAAATATCGCGGTAGGGAAACTCCAGGTTTTCGCCTGCACACAGGCGTTGAAAAAACTTAGAGCTAACGCCGATGTAATGCAGATAGGTGAGCCGTTCCCCTTTGTCGTAAAGCAGATGATCTTGGGCTACGAAATGAGAAGACGTGACCGAGTTGCCCGTGGCTTGTCCGGCAGGCCGGGCTAGAGCCAGATTGTGTACCTGACGGTCGCTTTTCATCACCATGTAATTCAGCACAGACTGGTTAGGCGCGCCCAGATACAGCACTTCGGCATCGCCGCCCCGCAGCCCTGAAACCAGCCAAGCTAAGTGGTCAGGGGGAAATAGGCCTTTTTTAGCGGCGTAACAACCGGAGCAGAAGATTTCTTTTTGAATGCGCTCTGAGCTGAATAAGGCTTCTAGGCGATCGCTGTTGACATTAAAAATATGAGAGGGGTCTTTGAACTGGAAGTCGTAGACTGCGAAATCGCTGTGGTCTAAAGCGGCAAAAAAAGGCTCTAGCGGCCCCAGGACTAAGGTGTCGGCGTCTAGATAAATGAAGCGATCGAAAGGGGCAGCGGCATCAAAGGCGCAGTAGCGATGGTTTTCACCCACTCGGTAAAACCGGGTTTTGATTCCCTGATTTTGCCAATCGCTCAGAGCAGTGGGATGAGATTGCCAAACAGCGTAAGAAAAATCTTCCCACCGCTGAAACAGAGAGTGGTCGTCTAATAGCCTCACCTGGGGGCGACGGGTAAGTTCCTGTCTGACCCGTTCTAGCTGCTGATCGTAGGCAATGACGCAGACCGGATAGTCTTTCCCGGCATTGGCTTCAATGCTATTGAGCAGCGCCACAAGCTGATCAAAAACCCTGTCGTTGGCTAGGGTGTAAATCCCATCCACCATCAAAAACTGCCTCCTCTGGTTTGCCTACGGGCGCGTCTGGTCAATAGATTACCCAACTTACTCAACCCATATTTTAGATGGAGCTGCGCTAGCAGAAACTACCTCATAGTTCCCTAGAGTTTGTCTGCGGCCAACAGGCAATACCCTGGTGCCCGAAATGAATAGACAGCCATTTTGAAGGCTGTTCTACTACTTTTTACAGCTTGGTATATTGCCCCTATACTCGATTAGCGGCCTTGACTGAGTAATCGCGCATGTCTAATCGAAACGAAACGCCTGTTCTACTAATTTCTTTACTGATTACGGTTGCCCTAGTCGGTGCTTTGGGCGCTTGGCTTTGGCCACGACTGCAGCTAGGTGGCTCAGACCCCTCTACGGATTCGGCTCAGTCTGTAAACACCCAGACCGAAACCGCAGCTGAAACAAGCGACTCTCGCCTCAGTCAGGGCGAACAGATACTTGTCGCCGATGCTTCACCGCTGAAGCAGCAGGGCGTTGAAGCGATCGCCGCCGGAAATTACGATCAGGCCGTTTCTTTACTGGAGTCGGCGCTGGCGGAAAATCGTAACGATCCAGAAGCACTCATTTATCTCAACAACGCCCGCATTGCTGAGCAGCAAGCTTACACCATTGCCGTAGCGGCTCCGGTCGAAACCGCGCTAGATCCGGCCCTAGAAATTCTGCGGGGTGTGGCTCAGGCCCAGACCGAAATTAACGAGACAGGTGGCCTTGATGGCGTGCCGCTGCGGGTGGTGATTGCTGACGATGGCAATCGTCCGGCTGAGGCTGAAGCGATCGCTAATCAGCTTGTGACCGCTGCGGATGTGTTGGCGGTGGTGGGGCACTTCAGCAGCAATATCACGCTGGCAACCGCGCCCATTTACACGGAAGGACAACTGCCGCTGATTTCCCCTACCAGCACCTCAGTCGAGATTTCCGGCGTCAGCGACTACGTGTTTCGCACCACGCCCAGCGATCGCTTTGCCGCTACTACCCTGGCTCGCTACATGCTCAATCAGCTCAGTCAGCAAACCGCCGCCGTTTTCTTCAACTCCGAGAGCGACTACAGCACGTCCCTCAAAAATGAATTCACCACGGCAGTTTTCAGCGATGGCGGTCAAATTGCCGCCGAGCTAGACCTTGCCGCCCCCAACTTCAACGCGGCTGAGGCGGTGCAGCAGCTCAAGTCCCAGGGGGTCGAGACTTTGATGCTAGCGGCCAATACGTCAACTCTAGATCAGGCGATCGCGGTAATCGAGGCCAACGGGGGCGATCTGGCTATGCTAGGGGGCGACAGTCTTTACAACCCCGGAGTGCTTTCGGTGGGAACGGCAGCGGACGATTTGGTGGTTGCCATTCCCTGGCATATTCTGGCTGATCCAGAGGCTGACTTTGCCCAGGATTCGCGCCGTCTCTGGGGCGGAGATGTGAGCTGGCGCACGGCTATGGCTTACGATGCGGTGATGGCGATCGCCGCTGCGCTAGAGTCTACCCCTGTCACTAACCGGCAAAACCTGCAGGCAACCCTGACGAGTGCTACCTTTGCGGCAGACGGGGCGGCTAGCCAAGTCAAGTTTCTGCCATCGGGCGATCGCAATCAGGCGGCTCAGTTGGTGACGGTTGAACCCGGTTCGCGCTCGGGTCGCGGCTATGATTTCGTCCCTGTCACGCCGTAGGGGTGATGCGCGAGTTATCCCTATGGGTCGTATCGTACCCTGGGATCCAGCCAGCCATAGAGCAGGTCCGCTATCAGGTTAAAAATCACTACTAAGATGGCGTAGATAAACGCGATCGCCATCACCACTGGCGTATCTCCCCGGTAGATGGACTCCACCAGCAGCGCCCCAATTCCTGGCACCCGAAACACCTGCTCTGTCACCAGCGAGCCGGTAAAAATGGTGGGAATATCCAGCGCTACCAGCGTCACCACCGGCACCAGGGCATTGCGCAGCACGTGCAGATTAATCACCCGAAACGCTGAAAGTCCCTTGGCATAGGCGGTTTGCACATAGTCCTGGGGCAGTTCCTCTAGGACAGCGGAGCGGATAAAGCGCATCAGCACCGCCGTCTGAAACAGGGCAAGTACGCAAATTGGCATAATCGACTGCCGCAGCACCGCTAAAAAGCTGGACCAGCCCTGCACCGTCAGCGAACTGTTGTAAATGAAGGGAAACCAGCCGAGCTGAACGCTGAAAACGATGATAAACAGCAGCCCGGTGAAGAAAGTCGGCAGGGAAAAGCCCATGAAGGCAAAGGTGGTTGCTAAGCGATCGAAAATAGAACCGCGCTTGAGGGCCGAAATCATTCCCAAAGGAAATGCCAGCAAAACGCTGAGGCCGTAGGCCGCGCCGATAATCCACAGCGTCGTGGGTAAGCGCTGCACAATCAGGCCGCTGACAGGGCTGCGGCTGGTGAAGGAGTAACCCATGTTGCCCTGCAGAAAAGCCCAGGCCCATTTGAAATAGCGAATATGAACGGGCTGATCGAGTCCCAGAGTGCGGCGGATATTTTCCCGGACTTCGGCGGTGATCGACGGATTGGCTGCTAGATCGCCAAGGGGATTGGTGGGGGCGATCGCCAAAATTGTAAAAATCACCACGCTAATGGCGATTAAGGTCGGAATCGCAATCAGAACGCGCCGCAGCAGATAACGAGTCATTAAAACCGAGCAGTAACAGAGCCTATCTATACAGTATCGAGATTGAGGCCCAATGCTCTCAGCCAGTCTGCCAGCCGCGCCGATCTTTGCCGTTTCTGGGCTAGGGCCGTCTCTGCCTGTTCTGCCTCTGTGAGGATTCATTAGAACGCTCTCCTTTACAATAGGCCCAGGGTGTCTAGGTAGGGAATGCGAACGCCGACTTTAAAATTCGATCGCGGTACGCTGATTCTGCATCCGCCGCCGCGAGGCAAAGCCTGGGTAGACTATGCCGTTTGGGACGATCGGATTGAGCGGTTTCGGGTGCCCGCCAATCAGTATCGGCCCTTGGTGGAAGCGCTGCGGGCTGAAGGCGTCTCTTTTGAAGACCAGTCGCCTAAGTTTGAGCCGCTACAGCTCCAGCCGCGCTTGGTGATGGAACCCTACGCCCATCAGCGAGAAGCGCTGAGCGCTTGGGTGCAGTCCGGCTGGCGGGGAGTGGTGGTGCTGCCGACGGCGGCGGGTAAGACCTATCTGGCCCAGCTAGCGATGCAGGCGACACCGCGCAGCACCCTAATTACGGTGCCGACGCTGGATCTCATGCACCAGTGGTATGCCCACTTAGAAGCGGCTTTTCCGGATGTAGAAGTAGGGCTGCTAGGGGGCGGCTCCCGCGATCGCACCCCGATTCTAGTTGCCACCTACGACAGCGCCGCTATTCATGCCGAAACTTTGGGCAACCAGTATGCTCTGCTGATCTGCGATGAGTGCCACCACTTGCCCAGCGACTTCAACCGGGTGATTGCTGAGTTCTCCATTGCGCCCTATCGCCTCGGCCTTACGGCCACGCCGGATCGGGCCGATGGTCGCCATGAGGATTTAACCCAGCTCCTCGGCCCAGTGGTCTATCACCGCACGGCTGAGGAACTCTCTGGCAAGGCACTAGCGCCCTATCAGGTGATTCAGATTAAGGTGCAGCTATCTGAACAAGAGCGCGATCGCTATGATTTTCTCACCCAGCGGCGCAACCGCTTTCTGCAAGAGAGCAATATTTGGCTGGGCACTACTAAAGGCTGGCAGCGGTTTGTGGCTGCTAGTGCGCGATCGCAGGCAGGACGCCGCGCCATGCTGGCTCACCGGGAAGCGAAGGCGATCGCCCTGGGCACGGACGGCAAGCTGAAGGTGCTGGCAGATTTGCTGGTGCAGCACTACCCCGAACGGACAATTATTTTTACTAACGATAACGCCACGGTCTATCGCATTTCCCAGGACTTTTTGATTCCGGCGATTACCCATCAGACCCCGGTGAAGGAGCGCCACGACGTGCTGCAAAAGTTTCGCAGCGGTGAGTATAAAACCCTGGTGGTTTCTCACGTGCTGAATGAGGGGGTGGATGTGCCAGAGGCGAGGGTGGCGATTTTGCTTTCGGGTTCTGGCTCTACGCGGGAGTATATTCAGCGGCTGGGTCGGGTGTTACGCAAGGGGACGGGGGACAAGCTGGCGCTGCTGTATGAGGTGATTGCGGAAGAGACGACTGAGGAAAATGTCTCGCGGCGGCGGCGACAGACGACTAAGCCTAAGGTGGCGCCGAATCAGCTTGAACTGGCTCCGGTTTATGACCTGGCTGCCCGTCGCGCGCCGCAGGCGGCTGAGGCCGCGGGGGACTGGCCGACGGATGAGGAAGAGTAGCCAGCGACTAGCCAAGTCGTTGCTGGCTGTAGCGCAGGACGTCGCCGGGGTCGGGGCGAATGAGCAGGCCGTTTTCCGGGATGTCAACGGTGTGGCTCCAGGCGGAGCGATCGCGGTAGCCGAGTAAATAAAGGCGATCGATGGCGTTTTGGGTGGCGGTGGGGGAGCCGACGAGGTAGTGGCGTAGGCGGCGTTTTGGGTAGCGGGTAGTGGGCGGAGGGGTAGATGGGGTTGGGGTGTCTTGGGTGTCGAAGTCGATGAGGAAGGGGGTTTCGAGCAGGAGTTGGTGCAGAAGGGCTAGGTAGTTTTCGGCGTCGTGGCGGTGGGGGAAGCGAGCGACGGCGAGGTTTTGGCGATCGGGCAGGCGGCGATAGACCACCCAGGGGTGGGGTGATTGGTAATCTGGCATGGTGTTGGGACGGTAGAATGAGACACGACAGCAGGACAGCCTATTACTCTTAGGGCTGATGCTTGTCGTTGAGTTATATACGCCATTATGACGTGCCAATTGCGAATGCGTCAATATGGCGCGTCAATTTTGCCTTGATGAAGAAAGACAGGCGACCGCAAGAAAGCGATTCACCGATTGAAGAACTGAG
Organism: Leptolyngbya sp. SIO4C5; assembly: GCA_010671965.1. Taxonomy (GTDB): domain Bacteria; phylum Cyanobacteriota; class Cyanobacteriia; order Phormidesmidales; family Phormidesmidaceae; genus Sphaerothrix; species Sphaerothrix gracilis. The sequence goes on along the minus strand of JAAHIC010000060.1, from coordinate 1,681 downwards.
GATTCAGCGTACCGATTTGTCGCAGGCTGAGTTTGCGGTTAAGTGTGGGATTCCGCTTCGTACTTATCAGCGCTGGGTGTCTGGACAAACCGAGGCAAAGCTGACGCCACAGCAGTGGAAGACCTTAATGCAGCTTTTGAAAGTTGAGTCTGCAGAGGAAATACCGGATGATTTTGCTGCTAAATAACTTTCTCGTTGTTTTGGATATTGCTGCAAACATCCAACGCAAAAAGCAGTTTTTGGTTGAGAAAAGTGACGGAGGGGAGATCCCAGGGTTTCAAGCTGAGATTTGGTTTCTGCAGAGCGCTACAAGGCAAAACCCTGGAATCTTCGAGCGCAGTTAGGTAATTTTTGATGACTGTCTCTAGGAAGCTGTGCATTTAGGGGAGAAAGGTAAAGGGCAAGCCATGACACGAGATGAGCTTTTGCAGATAATTGAGCAATCTGCCAGAGATGGAGTGAAGGAGCTTGATCTAGCTGGAAATGACTTAACAGAACTGCCGCCTCAAATCGGCCAACTGATTCAGTTAGAAAAACTTATTCTGGGTAAGCTTGACCCTCGAAAAGGGTGGATTGGCAATAAACTCCAAACCCTACCAGCCGAAATCGCGCAACTGAAAAATCTATCTTGGCTCGACCTCCGCGCGAACCAACTGAGCAGTTTGCCGCCGGAAATCGCCCAACTCCAAAATCTATCTCGGCTCGACCTCAGCGCGAACCAACTGAGCAGTTTGCCGCCGGAAATCGCCCAACTCCAAAATCTATCTTGGCTCGACCTCAGCAAGAACAACTTACCTATTCCACCAGAAATTCTTAGCAAAATTGACGAGCCTGCAGAGATTATCAACTACTACCTGCAAAACAAAGCCGAACCCTCTCGCCTACTAAATGAAGCCAAGGTGCTGCTGGTGGGCGAAGCTAAGGTGGGTAAAACGTCGCTGGTCAAGCGGCTGATTGATGACACGTTTGATCCTGCTGAGCGGATGACAGAGGGCATCAATATTCGCGCTTGGCCAATTGATGCCAACCAGCAAACTGTAAAGCTCAACATTTGGGACTTTGGCGGGCAGGAAATCATGCACGCCACCCACCAGTTTTTCCTCACCAAGCGCAGCCTCTATTTGCTGGTGCTCAACGCTCGTCAGGATGAACAGGGCAATCGCATAGAATACTGGCTCAAGATTATTCGCAGCTTTGGCGGCAATTCTCCCGTCATTGTCGTCGGCAATCAGGTGGATCAAAAATCGCTTGATATCGATCGCCGGGGACTCAAGCGCAAGTATCCCAACATCGTTGGCTTTATTGAAACCTCCTGCAGCAATCCAAAGCACAGAGGCGTTGAAAAACTGCGGCGAGAAATTCAGGCACAAATTACCGATCTGCCCCACGTATTTGATAGGCTGCCAGCCTCCTGGTTTGAGGTGAAAGCTCGGTTAGAAAAGTTAGAGGCTGACTATATTGAATATCACCAGTATCAGCAAATCTGTGCCGATCAGAAAGTAGCTGATGAGCAGAGCCAGAAAACCCTCATCGGCTTTTTGCACGATTTAGGCATTGCCCTCAACTTCCGAGACGATCCTCGCCTGCAACAAGATAGCGTTCTCAATCCTGAATGGGTCACCAACGGCGTTTACTCCATCCTCAACGACAACGCCCTCATGACTCAGCATAAAGGTATGCT
>JAAHIC010000006.1 GCA_010671965.1 Leptolyngbya sp. SIO4C5 | reverse complement strand
TCCTCAGCCTGACAGACAGGACACTGGGCTGTCAGGCTGAGGTATCGGGGATCAGCGGGATGCAGGCAACCTGCCTCAACTGCGGCACTCAGCTTAAAGCAGAAGCGGGTGAATTCAAGCGGGCCGCTCCTGAAGGTACTATTGACATTGATGCAGTTGAAGTCAATGTTGAAGCGGTTGAACTGCCGCCTGCTGATTCAGAAAAATAGTTAAGAAGAGAGTTAGGCGATCGCCCTATGCGCTTTTTGCTAGCAGTTGCGCTGATTTTAATTTTAGGACTGAGTGGTAGACCTGTTTTAGCTGAGGTTTATGCTTCTCCTAACCTCGACCAGCTCTCGGCTGAGCAAATTGACGCGATTGCCCGCCTGCGACAGCGGGCTTTTGCCGCAACTCAAACAGGTCAGTTTCAGCAGGCCGATCAGTATTGGACTCAGCTCCTGGATTTGCTGCCGGAAAATGCCGCTATCTGGAGCAATCGCGGCAACGTCAGAGTTAGTCAAAATCAGCTAGAGGCCGCCATTGCTGACTTTAATCGCGCTATTGAACTAGCCCCTCAAGAACCCGATCCCTATTTGAACCGAGGGGCAGCCTACGAAGGGCTAGGTGAATGGCACAAGGCGATCGCTGATTACAACACCCTGCTTAGCCTCGACGCTGACGATGCGGCTGCCTATAACAACCGGGGCAATGCAGAAGCGGGTCTGGGAAACTGGGAACAGGCGATCGCTGACTATCAGAACGCGGCAGAGCTAGCTCCTGATTTTGCCCTAGCCCGCGCCAATTATGCCCTAGCGCTCTACCAAACAGGCAATTCGTCAGAGTCTCTGCAGCAGCTCCGCAACCTAGTTCGCAGGTATCCTCAATTTGCTGATGTGCGAGCGGCTCTAACGGCTATCCTGTGGAATACGGGACAGCGAGGAGAGGCTGAAAGCAATTGGGTCGCTGCCGTGGGTTTAGACAAGCGCTACCAAGATCTGAACTGGGTAGCCCAGACGCGGCGCTGGCCGCCAGCCATGATTACGGCTTTAGAAAAGTTTTTGAAGCTGGGATAGTTCACCAGCCGTCAGGGAGTGAGATCGGGGTCGGTACTGATACTGTGGTCAGCTTGTTGTCAAACCAGATCAGGCCAAATTTTGAAATAAGCCGATCAAATTGCCATCGGGATCGCGAATGTAGGCAATTTTGAGATCAAAGTTGGCATTCTTCATCGGTTCTGAGGCAAATGGCACCCCTTTTTGCTTCAGTTTTTCGCAAGTCTGATCTAAGTCAGACACCATAAAAATCAGGGCTACTCGATCTTGGCTCTCTGTTTCGGGCGGTTTTTCAGTGGTGTGAATAATCTCTGACATCTCTTCTCGGCGAAACAAGGCTAACTGTAAGTTGGCAGCTTTGAACTCTGCGTAGCCGTCTCGCACATCATTCATGACTACCTCAAATCCCATAATGTCCCGATAAAAAAGAAAGCAGGCTGCGATGTCCTGCACGAGCAGACGGGTCTGGGCTGTTTGAATATTCATGGAAAAACAATCACTTAAAAAACAATCAGGCTTTTGATTTGGCGCGGCTACGGCTAGCTTAGGCCCTAGCGCCTATCAAATCCAGAAAAAATCTAGCCAAATTCCCTCAGTTGATCCGCAGCTTGCCTCCACAATTCAGCTATAATGAAAAATCTTGTGGGAAAGTAAACTCCTTAGCGCAAACTCTAGTTCTCTGAGCTACGATTTGTGTTAAGTATAAGCTGCGCATTTATCAACTGGTGAATGCATCTGAAGGAGACCTCAGTCACGGAGAGAACAGTAGGAAACAATTAGCATGGTCAATCAGGAAACGAAAGATATTGAAATCGGCTTTACACATGAAGACTTCGCGGCACTGTTAGACCAGTACGACTATCACTTCAGCCCGGGCGATATTGTCCCAGGGACTGTCTTCAGCATTGAGCCGAGAGGTGCTCTGATTGACATTGGTGCAAAAACAGCAGCATTTATTCCCATTCAGGAAATGTCTATCAACCGGGTAGACGATGCTGAAGAGGTTTTGAAGGCGAACGAAACGCGAGAATTTTTTATTCTCACCGACGAGAATGAAGACGGTCAGCTTACCCTTTCCATTCGCCGCATTGAGTACATGCGGGCTTGGGATCGGGTGCGTCAGCTTCAAACCGAAGATGCTACTGTTCGCTCAGACGTATTTGCGACCAACCGGGGCGGGGCTTTAGTTCGGATTGAAGGGCTGCGTGGGTTTATTCCTGGCTCTCATATTAGTACGCGCAAGCCTAAGGAAGATTTAGTCGGCGAAGAGCTGCCACTGAAGTTTTTAGAAGTGGATGAAGAGCGCAATCGTCTGGTTCTCAGCCACCGACGGGCGCTCGTTGAGCGGAAGATGAACCGCCTCGAAGTGGGTGAGGTAGTCATCGGTACGGTGCGCGGCCTCAAGCCTTATGGTGCCTTTATCGATATTGGCGGCGTCAGCGGGCTGCTGCACATTTCTGAGATTTCCCACGATCACATCGATACGCCCCACAGCGTATTCAACGTGAACGACGAAATTAAGGTCATGATCATTGACCTAGATGCTGAGCGAGGCCGAATCTCGCTTTCGACGAAGCAGCTAGAGCCAGAACCGGGTGACATGGTGAAAAATCCAGACGTGGTTTATGACCGGGCTGAAGAAATGGCCGAGAAGTACCGCGAACAAATGAGACAGCAGGCCCAGCAAGAAGCGGCGGCTGAGGCGGGCGATGAAGCTGTTTACGAAGAAGAAGCCGTTTTGGCAACTGAATAGGCTCTGCCTATTTCAAACAAGTTCTCAATCTGACAGGGGAGGAGTTTTACTTCTCTCCTGTTTTTTGTGCGATCGCGAACTGTGCGGCCACCCTACGCAGACAATTCATGCGGTAGGCTGACTAAAGCAAAAACCAGGATTTATTGTGGCAACAGTTGAGTGTCCCGACCGTCAGTTCCCAGATATAGAGGCCGTCTTCTTTGATAAAGACGGCACTCTGGCTGATGCGGAAGGCTTTTTAAGGAGCTTAGCCCAAAAGCGATCGCGCCTGATTGATGCTCAGGTGCCGGGGGTTCAAGAACCCTTATTAATGGCGTTTGGCGTGGATGGCGATCGCCTTAATCCGGCTGGACTCATGGCGGTAGGCAGTCGGCGGGAGAACGAAATTGCGGCGGCGGCCTACGTTGCTGAAACGGGTAAGGGTTGGACTGAGTCGCTGGAGATTGTGCAATCTGCCTTTATGGAAGCGGATAGTTACACCCTCTCGAAAGCGGACTACACGCCGCCGCTAGCAGGTATTTGTGACTGTCTGCGAAGGCTTGACCGGGCCGGGTTAAAGCTGGGCATTCTCTCCGCCGATACTACCGACAATATTCGCGCCTTTGTGACTCGCTATGAGCTGACCAATGTTATAGATCTTATGCTAGGTAGCGATCGCCCTGATTTGACGAAGCCTGAGGCTGCTTTTTTTCAAACAGCCTGCGATCGCTTGGGCATACTACCTCAGAAGGTTCTATCTGTGGGAGATGCGACGAGCGATTTGCTTATGGCCAAGCAGGCAGGTGCCGCCGGTTTCATCGGCGTTGACTGGGGCTGGAGCCAGCCAGTGCGCCTAGCTACGCCCGACAGTCTGATTCACCATCCTGATCAACTGCAGATCAGCGCTTGAGCCTGCCGCTCCAACAAAGCGCTAGGCGCTAAAACAGTTTGCGAATATACTGAATTGATGTCTGATGCTAAGCTAGAGAACCCGCCTAAAACCATAAGCCAATTTATTGTCAACCCAGCAACCCCTGTAAAGAGAGGATACGCCCTTGTCTCGTCGTTACCTGTTCACCTCCGAGTCAGTCACTGAAGGACACCCTGACAAAATTTGTGACCAGATCTCTGACGCAATCTTAGATGCGTTACTAGCACAGGACTCAAGCAGCCGAGTCGCGGCTGAAGTGGTTGTCAATACGGGTTTAGTTTTAATTACGGGTGAAATTTCATCCAAAGCGCAGGTTAATTACGCCAACTTAGTGCGTCAAAAGATTGCCGAGATTGGCTACACCGATCCCACTAACAATGGCTTCTCTGCCGATAGCTGCTCTGTGATGGTGGCTTTAGATGAGCAATCCAAAGATATTGCCCAAGGCGTTGATCAGGCTCACGAAACCCGCGAACAGTCTAGCGATCAGGCCCTCGATGCCATTGGGGCCGGAGATCAGGGCATCATGTTTGGCTTTGCCTGTGATGAGACACCGGAACTCATGCCCCTGCCGATCAGCTTGGCTCATCGCATCTCTCGGCGCTTAGCGGCTGTACGCAAAACAGGTGATTTGGCCTACCTGCGGCCAGATGGCAAAACGCAGGTCACTGTTCTTTATGAAGACGGTAAGCCAGTTGGCATTGATACAGTTTTAGTCTCAACTCAGCACACAGCAACTATTGGCGATCTGGCTGATGAGGCTTTGATCCAGCAGCGCATTAAAAAAGATTTGTGGTCTCACGTCGTCCTTCCCGTTTTTGATGACATCGAGATTAAGCCTGACAATGCCACCCGTTTTCTGGTCAATCCTACAGGTAAGTTTGTCATTGGTGGGCCGCAGGGAGATTCAGGGCTGACTGGACGCAAGATTATTGTAGATACCTATGGGGGCTATTCTCGTCACGGGGGCGGTGCTTTCTCTGGTAAAGATCCCACTAAAGTAGATCGCAGCGCTGCCTATGCCTGCCGTTATGTTGCTAAAAATATTGTGGCGGCTGGGCTAGCAGAGAAGTGCGAGGTGCAGTTGAGCTATGCTATTGGCGTAGCGCGCCCCGTCAGCATCTTCGTCGAAACTTTTGGGACGGGCAAAGTCAGCGAAGAGAAGCTGCTAGAGCTAATTCAAAAGCATTTTGAGCTACGTCCGGCGGGAATCATTCAGGCTTTCGACTTGCAAAATCTACCTTCGCAGCGAGGCGGTCGGTTTTATCAGGAAGTAGCCGTATACGGCCATCTGGGCCGTACTGATTTAGATCTGCCCTGGGAAAAAACGGACAAGGCGGCTATTTTGAAGCAGACGCTGAGTGAAAATTTAGCCGCTTCTGGCGTTTAGTTCTTTCAGACTAGGTGAAACACAGCCGTTTTAACAGCGCAGTGATCTAAGCTAGCTATCCCTGCGCTGCTGTCTGCCGCAAGTCTGACTTCTCGAGCTGAATGCGGAAGCTATTTCAGCGCAAAGAAGTTTGCCTGCGCAGAATCTGAACTCTCGTTAAGATTGAGAAGAGGATGTCAATGTCCTGCTCTTTCTTCTAATTCTGCTCATGACTCAGCTAGCAACTTCTGCTGTTGCCGATCTGTTCGCCAAGCAGCAACGGTTTTTTGCCTCAGGTCAGACCAAACCTAGAGAATTTCGTGTTGAGCAGCTCCAGCGGCTAAAAGAGGCGATCGCTGCCGCCCAAACAACCGTACTCAAAGCACTAGCAGATGATTTGGGTAAACCGCCTTTTGAGGCTTACACAACTGAGCTAAGTGCCACGGGTGAAGTTTCCCATGCGCTAAAGCATCTCAAAAGCTGGATGAAACCGCAGAGGGTAGGCGTACCGCTGCCTTTTTTACCGGCCTCAGCCGAGATTTATCCAGAACCCCTGGGCGTTGTTTTAATTATTAGTCCTTGGAACTATCCGTTTCAGTTAGCGATGACGCCGCTAGTAGGGGCGATCGCCGCTGGTAACTGCGCCATTGTCAAACCGTCTGAAATTGCGCCGAAAACGTCAGAGGCGATCGCAGAGCTGATTGATAAGACATTTTCGGCGGAGTATATTGCTGCTGCTGAAGGCGGTATAGAAACTAGCCAAGAGCTGCTAGAGCAGCCGTTTGACCATATCTTTTTCACAGGCAGTACCCACGTCGGTAAGGTGGTGATGGAGGCTGCAGCCAAGCATCTTACCCCGGTTACTTTAGAGCTTGGCGGTAAAAGTCCCTGCATTGTGGCGGCAGACGCCAATGTGGCGGTAACGGCGAAGCGAATTGTTTGGGGCAAGTTTCTCAACGCGGGGCAGACCTGTATTGCCCCAGATTATGTCTTGGTGGATCAGCAGATTGAGCCGGAGCTGACAGCGGCTATCAAATCCACGCTGCAGGAATTTTATGGTTCTGAGCCTCAGGAGAGTCCTGACCTTGGCCGCATCATCAGCGACAAGCATTTTCAGCGCCTCTCAGGGCTAATACAAGGACATCTGGTTGTTGGTGGCCAGGCGGAGGCAGAAACCCGCTACATTGCTCCCACGGTGATCAATCAGGTCACGCCCGCTCATCCAGCTATGCAGGAGGAGATTTTTGGTCCCATTTTGCCGGTGATGATCTACGAAACCCTTGATGAGGCGATCGCCTTCGTTAACGCCCGCCCCAAACCCCTAGCTTGCTATTTCTTCGGCAACAGCAGTCAGGATAAAGAGGTTTCCTGCTGAATTCGCTCTTTATCACAAGCACTTCACAAATTGGCAACTCTCTCAAACTGAACAGCGTCAACTGGCTAGCAAGACCGCAAGACCTATTAACTAGAAGACTCAACTATGAGAGCAAACAGTTGCAAAAGTTCATAGAGTTACTTTACCAGATTGAGAGGTGTTACGTTTTACCTTTAATTATTAAGTTTGTGTATATTTCCTGCATCCGTCGAAAGTGATTGATCCCGCGTAAACCCCTGAATTTAGAGCGTTCCAGCGGCGAGCAGGTTCATTTTTGGTGCCTAAATACGGATCTTCATAAGCATAAATACTCAGCATAAATTCGCAAAATCATGTTTGAGTGCTGGTGTGGCTGAAGAGTCTATTCCGATGAAAAAAGCATCTGGCAAAAAAGCAGTACCGCCAAAAGAAACCAGTTCAGCGACAACTTCTGGCTTTCCGGTGCAGGTTATTTACCGGGCATCCTCAGTGCCAAGCCAGCACAGTCCCAAAGAAGATGCGCTTTGGTTTGCTACCTATCCAATTATTCCAAGGATGGGGGACTGTTTGTTTCGAGATGGCGTTTACTATCAGGTGCAGCGAGTCTATCTCTATGAAAGCACTACGCCAAGCTGGTGTGCTGATTTGGAAGTTTCTTACTACGGACGCCAACGCGCTTAGCTTTAGCGCTATTACTACTTGTAAATACTATTTGTAAACAGAGGAGCCGGAGGCGATCGCCCAGTTTTTGCCCAGCGACCTTGTCTAAGCTGAAAGGGGCAGGGCTGGGGTTTCCTCCCCTAACCACTGCGCCAAAAACTGGATGAGCCAGTGCTGTACTGCTGCACTGTGGTCGGTGTGAAGCTGCAGATGCAAGGGCTTTGCCTGAGCACCGGGCAGCTCAAGCTGGTCAACGGCTTTACTTGTCCAAGCCTCAATTAGGTCTGCCGTAATTTCGGGGTGAAACTGCAGGCCAAAGGCTGTCTGACCATAGCGAAATGCCTGATTGGCAAAGGTTTGTCCCTGGGCTAGTAGAGTTGTTCCGCTAGGCAGGTCAAAGCCTTCCTGATGCCAATGATAGACGTGCATGGGCTGCTGAAAGTACGGCTGGCCGGTAGCCGCAGGCACGATGGGATAGTAGCCAATCTCGCGGATTCCCTGAGGATGAGGACGTACCTGCCCGCCCAGCACGCGGGTGAGCAACTGCGCCCCCAGGCAAATGCCCAGAAAAGGGGTCTGCGCGGCTAGCACCTGGGCAATCCAGTTAAGTTCCTGGCGAATAAAGGGCAGCGTTTGATCATCATTGGCGCTCATAGGACCGCCAAAAACGATGACCGCCGCATAATTTTCTAAGTTCTGAGGCAGGGAATCGCCTAGAGCCGGACAGCGCATTTCCAAGCGGTAGCCCTTGGCTTTTAGGATCTGCCCGACGAGGCCGGGATCGGAGGTTTCCTGATGAACAATAGATAAGACCTGATTCACAAGCTTGCTGGGCGATCGCTCTTATTAGTCATGCTTCCCCACTTTAGCAATCGCCGTCTGGGCTGAACCGCTGCCCGCGATACGGTTCTCCGAAAAAATTAGTCGGTTTGCGCTGGGCTAGCTGCTTCGCTTTCGTCAGACTGGCTAGCTGCTGCCGTCATCAGCTTGCGGAATGAGTCGTGAATGCGCAGCAGAGCCGCTTCTCGTTCAAGGGCGATCGCTTCTTGCCCCTCGGCGGGGCTGACGTAATAGCTGATGATCAAGGCGGTTTGGCGATCGCCATAGCCGACATAAGTGCGGATGGCGTGGGAAAACTCGCCGGGCAGGCCGCCTAGCCAGAGCCGGATGCCGGACTGCCGATCCACAGTAACTACGCGGTAGCGATTGACCTGAGTATTCTCAGCTTGCAACGTATCGAGCGACTGCGCTACTACCACCGCGGGCGCTTCGTCAATGAGCTGAATCTCAGTTTTGATGCGATCGCCTGCCGGAGCGACTGGATCAATCGGATCGTAGTTCATCAGCCGCACGTATTTGTCATCTAGCCGCTCAACTCGCCAGCCGCCGGGATAGTCAATGGCAAACGTATTGGCCTCGGTATAAGTGTCGTAAGTCTCAGCCAGCTGCGCTAATGGCGATTCGGCCCTTGGCCCAAACTGGGCTTTGACCTCAGCGACTGCGCTCAGCGTCAGCGTCATCCCCAGCAGCAATCCTGTCGTCCAGTACCGATACATCATCTGCAAATCACTCCCACAGACTCTCTCCACTCAATCTAAACCAACCTAGACTCGCCAGTATAGAGCAGTTGTCTATCCAACCTCGCCAACTTGTGCGGATCTAGGGGGAGTTGATCTGAATGAGATAATAGAGACAGGCCACTGCGATCGCTCTCTGCCATTGTGGCTGCTGCAATTTGTCAGTTTTCTGCCGCCTCGCACCGCTACACCGGCAGGTACTCTTTCTGGAATCGATTCCTTCGCCTCATCTAGGCTGATATGGCAATTAGGTAAACCCTATGAACGACTGGTACAAAAACCGCTTCCTTCCTTTAGGCTTAGCGCTGGGTCTTAGTTTAGCCAGCTTCGCAGTGCTGATTCCGCCTGCCTTCTCCGAGCGCTTCAATCCGCCCAACCTCGGTCGCCCCGGACGCCGCGTTGGGGGGGGCACTCGCGGCGGCTGTGCCTCGGGCAATCCGGCCCGGTTAACCGCCCTACTGCCAGACAGCAACCTGGGTTTAACTACGCAGGCATATCCCACTTTCTACTGGTTCATGCCGCAAAATTCAGCTCAGCTCATGGAGTTCAGCCTCTACCAGGCAGGAGCTGCAACGACTGAACGGCAGCTGATTTACCGCAGCACGTTTACGGTCAGCCGCGAGGCAGGCATCGCCAGTTTGGCGCTACCGGAGTCAGCCGGACTGCCGCCGTTAGAAATTGACCAAGACTATCAGTGGTCAGTCGCCCTGATTTGCAACGCCGAGGCTCGTCAACAGGATTTACGCATAGACGGCTGGATTCGTCGAGTTGAACCGACGGCTGATCTGGCTGCCCAGTTAGCGACTGAACCCGCTGCTGTTCACGCGGCGCTCTATGCTGATGAGGGCCTCTGGTTTGAGGCTCTCGATCGCTTGGTTGCTCTGCGCCAAGCTCATCCGGATTCCCTTACAGTCACAGATCGCTGGACAGAATTTTTAACCTCTGTTGAGCTAGAGGCGATCGCGGCGCAGCCTTTGCTACCAGCCGCCCCCGCACCGGAATAACCTAACGTTTTGAATCGTTTCTAGGTTTGGGCCGGAAAATTCGGCTAGTTTGACAGTGCTGAACCACAAACAGAAGCCATGCAGCAGACGCAGCTAGCCCCCAATCAATCAGTCCTATGGCGGCAAGTGTGGGGCTTGGCGGCTGTGCAGGGGGCGATCGCCCTCACCTGGGTAATTTATAACCTCTATTTGCTCGACCTGCTCACAGGATTGGGCTTTCCCAGGGGACTGGCCGCAGGCTTGCTAATTCTAGAGAATTTGCTGGCGGCGGTGATGGAGCCGCTGATGGGCAGTCTTAGCGATCGCACTCAGCACTGGGTTGGCAGCCGCTTTCCGCTGATTGCCTTGGGGCTGATTCTCGCTGCGGTCTGTTTTTTGGCCATTCCTGCCGTGTTTGTCTGGGGCGGTGCTGGGCTGCGGGGACTCCTGCCAATTACGTTAGTTGCCTGGGCGCTGGCGATGACGGTTTTTCGCAGTCCGGCGCTGTCGCTGCTGGGCCGCTATGCCTTTGCGACCCAGCTTCCCCAAGCTGCCAGCATTTTGACCCTGGTAGGGGGCGTAGCGGGCGCGATGGGACCACTGGCAGGTAATTTTATTCTTAGTTTGGGGCCAGCGGTAGCTTTCACGATTGGCTCTGTGGTGCTGGTGGTAGCGGCAGCAGCGCTGCGGCAGGTGGGGCCAGATCGGGCGATCGCCCCTGAAAAGGTGGCTCCCCCCATAGCGAGCCGCTGGCGGGATTTGTCTCTGCCGGGACTAGGCCTAATTTTCCTAGCTGGTGTAGGTATTACCCTGGGCTTCCGCCTGCTGCTCAGCAGCTTTCCGACCATTCTGTCGGCTCAGCTTCCAGGGCCGCTGGTAAAGCTGATTGTGGGCCTCATTTTTATAGCTCTGGCGGTGACAGCCATTCCAGCCGGCAGGCTCACCCTGAAGCTGGGTAATCGCCGCAGCATGGTTGTGGGTTTAGTATTAATGGCTGTTTTGTGCGGGCTAGTGGCTGTAACGCGCAGCGGGCTGCTGGCCGGAGCGATCGCGATCGCTTTCGGGGCCGCTTTCAGCTTTGTCTCCAACGGCACAATTCCCTTTGCCCTGTCCCTGGTTCCGGCTGACAAGGCAGGCTTGGGCACGGGACTCTATTTCAGTGGAGGGGCGGTCGCTTCCAGTTTGTTTGGCGTGGTGGTGAGCCAGACCGAAAATTTAGCGCCTATCGTAATGGCGATCGCAGGCGGCATCGCCTTTCTGGCCGCCAGCCTTTGTATTGCCGCTAGCAGCCGCGTTACCTTGTCAACTGAACTACAACAGACTGATAGCCTGTAAAGACAATGAGGCTTTCGCTAAGCGCAGAGATCCATACCAAGAAAGGGAGACGGTATCGCTCAAGGCCAAAGTGAAAGCACCCTCTTGATCTTAGATTCAGTTACCTGCAGGTTCAATTACCTACAAATCACGGCATCTCTCTCGATGCTAACCTTTCCCTCGGCGTGGGAAATAGGTCGCAATGACTCGTCTAAAGGCGGCACCCAGATTCGAACTGGGGATAAAGGATTTGCAATCCTCTGCCTTACCACTTGGCCATGCCGCCGCTGCGAAACCTTAATATAGCAAATTTTGTGAACCAGGTTAATGCCGGAGTCGGTTAGATTTCATAACCATGCTTTGAATTGTCAGGTCAGCGGTTAGTTCAACGACTGGTTATCTTAAGGGGGACTGAGGACGATCACGTCAATTAGCGGCGTGACGTTGAAGCCCTGCTGCAGTAGGGCCTGCTGAATTTCGCGGCTAAGCTGCTGGCGCAAGGCGGTATCGCTGAGAGTAGTTTCTGTTTGTGGCTGCACGTAGATAACGCCGAGTAGCGTATTTTGCTCTGGAATGCTGGCGCGGGTGAAGCGAACGTTGGCCTCTACCAGGTAGGCGGTATCATTCTGCTGAATAGTCTCCTGGATCACCTCTACCGCTGCTTGGGCGCGGCTCGATCGCTGTAAACCAGGTGTTTGCCTAAACTGCCAGGTCAGGAGAGCCGCCAAAATAACGCCCGTTATCGCCAGTACAGTCGGAAAAATAAAGCGATCGCCCCGCTGGTAGCGCGCCCCGGTGGGGGATAGGCCATAGCTGCGAAACACCGCTGCCCCTGACAGGTTAATTCCGGCAAGCTGCAAAATGAGCAAAAAGACACCATTTTTCACTAAGCCCCACTCGCCCAGCGCTAGCGCCATGCCCGCCACGCCTGCCGGGGGAGCCAAGGAAGCCGCCACCAGCATCCCCACCGCCGCCGCCGAAACGAGGCTGCTGCGCTCCGACTGTACTAGCTGCAAAGCCCCTGCGGCTCCTGCCGTTAGCGGCAGCAAAACAGCGACGGCTGACACCTGGCTAGCCGAAATCATCAGGCTAGAGGGCGTCTGCTGCCGGAAAACCAGGCTGAGTAAAGCAGCAGTGGCAATCGTGACGGCGAGGGCGCAGAAGTAGCGCACCAGGCTTTTACGCAGCAGCAGGCGATCGCCCCTAGCGGTACCAATAGCTACGTTCATCGCCGGGCCTGCAAACGGCGCAATCAGCATGGCTGCCACCAGCAAAAAGCTGCTGTTGGTAAACAGACCAATCCAGACAATTACCCCAGCGATCGCCGCAAAAGCCAGAAAGCTATACCAAGAACCAATACTCTGCAGCCCGGCTAAAACAATCTCAATCGGACTGCGGGCCTGCACGTTGGTGACCTGCTGGGGCGCTTCCGCCGCAGGCGGTCGCAGCGGCATTACCCCTCTGGGAATCAGCGTGACCTCAAGTTCGGGCACTGTTTCTAGAGCATCCAGCAGCTTTTCCACTTGACGATTCGGCACGTGGACAACGACCAAATCAATCGCCGCCTCCGGACTTTTCGCCTCTACCTGGGCTAGGTTTGCCCCCTGATGCTGCTGGGCCAGCGCTAGCACCTGCGCCCCCTGACCGCGTGGCACCTGAATCAGCAGTTGACGCATAGCAATTTTCTCGCAAGACCACCTTTGGCCTCAGCTTATGCGAAACCGGGCAGCCAGCAGCCTGCCCGCAGAGAGATTCTGCTGCTTATGGGGCCTGCCGCCGCTGAGCAGCAGTGCTAAAAGCCGCGCAGTACTGGCGGTAGCCGCCAGGAAATACCACGTTGAGCACGAGCGGATCGGACGTATCGCGCGGATCGCAGGGGCCTTCTATGACTTTCAGCTCACCATCAACCTCTGCGAGCTGTAGGGCCTTGCGATTTTTCAGTTCGCCGCCGCTGCTGTCGATATAAACCACCAGATTGCCTTGATCAAAAAAGGCGTTAATGTCCTGAATCAGTTGGAGAAAATTGCGATCGCTGCCGCCTCGTTTTGCCTGGAGCTGACCGTCTTCCTCCACCATTTTGCTAGTCACCGTATCGCCCACACCCACAATTAGCGGCATGTGAGCCGGATCAAAATTGTCTTTGACTAGCTTGACTAAAGCTAAATGTTCGTGGGGAGCCTGGCGGCCCAGGCGCTAGCCGAGCTCGAATGCCGTCAGCGGCAGGCCCCAGCGGCGTAGGACAGTTATCGGGCGGTAGTTCCTGCGGGCACCCGGGCTTTGTGTCGGTTCCTGTCGGTTTTGACGATAACAAG
>JAAHIC010000599.1 GCA_010671965.1 Leptolyngbya sp. SIO4C5 | reverse complement strand
ACTTTGGTCACTTTGCCTATGGGGTGGCGACGGTGGTGCATGAGCCGCTGGCCGATGAACCGCAGTTTGATATTCGCTACTACCAGGTCTATACCCACAATACCCACGGCATTATTGCTGGGGTGCTGCACTGGACGCGCTACATGGGCGATCGCCAGTGGGGCTTTTTGGGCACGCGCCCGGTGGCGGATATTTTGATTAAGCACTCGGCCTATACGGAACCGTTTGACTTTAATGGTTCTCTGCCGACAGCCCTAGACGATTTAATCCGCCAGCTAGAGACGATGGTGGCCCGCTACCGGATTGGCGACGGCACCGGGGGTACCTATGTCGGCCCGGCCAATAACTGCGCCCAGGATTCTAACCAGGCGCTCTATGCCAGTATCAAGCAGCTAGAGGAGCTGATTCAGGCCAGTCCGCCCAAGCGATCGCGCTGGCAAAAGGATCACCCAGAGCAGGCTAGGCGCTATCAGCAGCTTTTAGCGATTCGGCGGGACCTGCAGCGAGATCTGCTGCCTCTAGGCAGTGCCCGCGCCGACTGGGAAGATGGCCGCGAGGTGTTGGGCAGTAATTTAGAAGATTTTCCGCTGAAGACGCTGGGGCGGGGGCTGCTGAGCTGGCGTACCATGCTGCCACGGGTGGCCAGCGATACGGTGACGAAGCTGTTTCTGCGGCATGGGGCCTGTCTGTGGGTGCTGCGGACAAATCAGGTGGGCGGCCATGACCCAGAGATCGAACCGATCGCGCCGGTAACGTTTTGAGCTTGAATTTATTAACGACCAGCCTCGCTTTGACCTGTGAGCCGTTTTAGAATTTGCAAGACCGGGTACAGCTCATTTCCTCGGTTGCGCAAATCAAAAATATCTGACGTGCCGTAGCGCGGCGGCTCCCCCAGCACCAGCTTGACGAACATGAAGCTGCCGCCAGAGGTAATCAGTCCGTAAACGCCAGCCTGAGCCGGTGGCGCTGCCAACCTGTAAGCCAAGATCTGGTCTAGCCCAGCCTCTACTGAATAAGCTACCTGCTTCGATTCAATCACGCAAACCCAGACGTTGTCATTGAGCAGCGAAAAGTCTAGCCGTCCTCGAATTTGCGTTATTTATCATCTTAGGTGAATTATCCAGAGCGATCGCTCCTGGCATCCTCAGCAGGGACCGTTTCTTGCAAACAAAGCGAGTTCACTTCGCAATGATGAGAAAAAACGGTCTTTCAGTAACGCTAGCTGAGCTAAGAAGCGTACGAACGGTTACGTTATGGATATGGGGCAATTGGGGCATGAGGTGATGATTGCAATGGAACAGATCGAACTTTTGAGTCAGCAGATTGCTGAAAAATTTCAGCCAGAGCAGATTATTCTGTTTGGCTCATACGCTGGCGGTGAACAAACTGAGGATTCAGATGTGTGATTATCCTTTGGTTTCCGTCAGGGACCGTTTTTTCTGGTTCTTGCGGGATTAACTGCTCTGTTTGCAAAAAACGGTCCCTCTGGGCATCGAAAACAATTACAAAGTGAGTATTGGGAATAAGCTGCCTGAGAATTTTGCGATGCTCATCGGCGTCATTACGGCAGCGGAAACGAGCAACGGTAATGCGTTAGCATTTGGGCAATAGGCGAACTAGACACCAGGGGTGAAGCTGTTGCTGATAGGTCATGGTGATTGCGTGAAGGGTTGCAAAGCTGAGAAAATGGGCAGACAAAGCTAAGGGCAAAACGCAGCAGGTTAGCTGTCTGCCCGGATTTAAGTTGTTTAACTAGAAGTATCTTCCGGTAGTTCTTTCCGGTTGTCAAGCAGATACTTCTAGAAGTATCTGCGTATGCCTAGACGAGATGTGTCCGGTGATGGCGGTGTTTCGCCGCTGAAAATACTGCGAGAGCAGGCTAGCCTGTCCCAGGAGGAGCTAGCCAGACGGATTGGGGTGTCGGTGAAGACGATCAGCAATTGGGAGCGGGGCGTCTATCCGGCGACGATGACGGTGCCGCAGGTGAAGGCGATTTGTGAAGCGTTGAAGGTGTCGCTGGCTGAGCTGCCTGACAGCTTCGCGCCTGTCGAGAATGGTTTCAACCGCCAGGGCTGATTCATTGTCGTCAGGGTAAACCCGCAACCCTATCTCTACCGTTGCTCGACATGATGCCAGCCTAATATTCTCGACGGATGCATGGGGGCTTTAGTTTTACTCTCCTGACTTTGAATCAGCCCTGGTTTCAACCGCTAAGTTGACGCCTATTTACCCTCTACCTGTCGCTGTTGACTGACAAATTTTTCTGCTTCTTCCAGTGTTTTGAATGAGTCTGGATATCGTTCTTTTAAGATAGCCGATAGGCGATCGCAAGCTACTCGTGCACGAATGGGTGAATGTTGCTTTCTAAGCTCCAGCAAATGACTAGCGTTCCTAAAGCTCTTAATTTAAAGAATTCTAAAGCTGCTAATAATAAGATCATTATTAGTTTGAGGAAAAAAGAGACTGAAAGCGGGGATCTTTGTGGAGAACTTTAAGGCGAGGCTCAGTTTTTGCTGCCTCTTTAGAGGATGGAGAGATCACAAAAACTCTTGTCAGTGCTGCGATTGCCTCATCATGATTTCCTAAATTGGCTAATGCTATGGCTTTATGATAAATGGCTGGTGCATAATTTGGATTGATACTAAGAGCAGCGCTGAAAGCATTAACTGCTTCTCTATGACGTCCTAATTGAACTAACGTGTAGCCCTTCAAATCAAAAACGGCAGGGAGCGATTCTTTTTGTAGTAAAGAATCATAAACGGCGATCGCCTCTTCATAGCGCTTCAGCTTCGCCAATATGTTGCCTTTAACAATGAAGGCAAGGTGATAGTCAGGGTCAGCTTCAAGTACGGCATTTATTTCGGAGAGAGCCTCTTCATAATGACCTAGCTTAAACAAAATGCGACTCTTTTCTACAACTGCTGCAAAATTGTGAGGCTGAATATTTAGAAGCGTATTATAAGCTTGAACTGCTTCTTCATAACGCTCTAGCTTGACCAGCGCAAATCCTTTGCTACTCAAGGTACTAATATCTTTTGAATCAATAGCAAGCTCAGTCTCAATAACTTCAAGTGCTTCTTCATAGCGTCTTAGCTTGAGCAAAGCGTGGCTCTTGTTACTCAGCGCCTGCCTGTCATTGGGCCGTATATCAAGAGCAACATTTAAGAAATAAATTGCTTCAGAATGCCGTTCTAGATTGATTAAAGCTAAACCTTTGTTAGCTAGAAAAGTAGGAGAATTTGGCTTGATAGCGAGAGCAGCGTCAAAAGCAAGAATAGCTTCACTATGGCGTCCTAAAACCGTCAGCGCTAAACCCTTCAAGTTTAAAACTTCAGGCTCGTCAGGGTGCAATAGAATCGTATTCTCTAAAATAGAAAGTGCCTCTTTGCCTTGATTTGATAGAGCTAATATCGTAACTTTACCAATTAGCGCATCTAGGTAACCTGGTTTAATAGCAAGTGCTGCATCATAAGCTGCAAGAGATTCTTGGCGCTGGTTTAGAAGCATTAGCA
>JAAHIC010000598.1 GCA_010671965.1 Leptolyngbya sp. SIO4C5 | reverse complement strand
TCCAAGCAGAGTTTGTAACGTCGTAGGTAATCGCGTCTAAATCCATTTGTACACTGCACTTCTGTGCTGCAGCCCATGACTCAATCGTCTAATCTGAGAGCATCGAAGCCAGTTTTTCCTATAGCTGCTTCTAATCCTTTGAACAACTCCTTGACGCAGCCAACTGCGGCCCGCACCTTAGAGAATGTGGCTGCCTCGATCGCTGTTTTTGATCCCATGCCACATCCTTCCACATTGAGCGCAGTCAAGCGCCTGATCGATATCACAGGTGCCCTAATTGGGCTAATTGTTTTAGCAATTTTGTTTGTTCCAATTGCAATTACCATCAAGCTTGATAGCCCAGGTCCCATCTTTTATTCTCAAACCCGTTACGGTTTGAAAGGGCAGCCCTTCCAAATTTGGAAGTTGCGCTCAATGGTGCAGGATGCTGATCGACTGAAGAATTTAGTCCCCAATGAAGCCGCAGGTCTAATATTTAAAAATGAAACTGATCCGCGTATTACCCGCGTAGGTCGCTTTCTGCGGAAAACTAGCTTAGATGAGTTTCCCCAATTCTGGAATATTTTGCGGGGAGATATGAGTATTGTCGGGACTCGCCCACCAACGGGCGATGAAGTGGCTAAGTATTCTGAGCATCACTGGCAACGGTTGAATGTTAAGCCTGGTCTGACCGGCCAGTGGCAGGTGAGTGGCCGCTCCCAAATTAAAGACTTTGAAGAGATTGTCAGCTTAGATCTAGAGTATCAGTCCCTCTGGACGCCGCTGTACGACCTCCAAATTATTATTCGTACCGTTGTGGTGCTGGTGCGAGGAACGGGAGCCTGCTAGAGCCGCAACTCAAGACGGGGCTGGCTGGCAGTCAGGGCAGTAGTAGTAGCGACGGCCTCCGGCAGCTTCCTTAATAATTCTACTGCCGCACTGAAAACAGGCTTTACCCTGACGGCCAAAAACCCAGTGGCGATAGTCTTTACGGGCATGGCCTTGCGTTTTGAGTCGCTCTGCAATCTCTAGATCATTGGTAATGCCGTTATGACGGTAAGACTGGTGGGGAAGGGCGATCGCTGCGGTGGCAAACTGCTCAAGCTGCTTGGAAGTGCAGTCTAGCGGTCGCTGAGTGGGGTGAATCGCGGCCACGTGCAGAATTTCGCTGCGCAAATAGTTGCCAATGCCTGCTAAAAACTGCTGATCGAGCAGCAGCGTCTTAAACTGGCGGCGGCAAAACTGTGAGTCTTGAACTCTAGCTAAAACTGCTGCAGGTTCTGCTTCAGGGCGCATTACATCGAGTCCAATCCGCTGAATAAAAGGATGCTCAGAAATTTGTTCATCCCGGATGACCTCAATATCTGAGGCACTGTAGAGCAGGGCCGATTTGGTCGGGTTGTGGAGAGCGAGACGAAGCTGCCGCTTAGTTTCCGGATAATTGTAGGCTCGCCGCACCATCCACTTGCCGTAAAGCTGATTGTGGCTGTAAATGTTGAGCTTATTCTCAAAGCGAATCAGCATAGCTTTGCCATAGGTTTCTACCGCTTTTACCTGACAGCCCGCTAGCTTAGCTTCATAAGGTTTGAGATGCTCGAAGGCAAAAAACACGTCTTGAACAGGCTGATGGGCGATCGCTTTTTCAATTTTGTCGGCAGCTTTACGGATTTCCGGACCTTCTGGCATTCCGATTCTGGCAGATAACAGCCTTTTTATTGTGACAAGGATTGGAGCTTGATGAGCGCCTGCTAGCCTGCTGATTGCAGCGTAATTACCGTCAACTCTGGCGGACAAAACAGCCTGCCGGGAAGATAGGTGCCCAAGCCGCGATTAACGTAGAGCTGATTATCGCCTATCTGCGTCAGCCCCACTGCCCATTCCCAATGCCTGACTACTTTGGCGCAGCGATCGCTCATGTAGGGAATCCGCTCCCGCAGCCACCCCGGCACAAAAGGACGAAACTGACGGAGAACCGCTGGTGCTGGCCCTATTCCTGGCAGCACAATTTGACCACCGTGGGTATGCCCAGAGAGCTGTAGGTCTACCCGCCAGTTTTGCAAAACCTCAGCGCTGTCAGGATTATGCGATAGCACGATGCGAGGCGTGGCCGGATCGAGCGCGTCGAGCAGGGGCCGAGGTGCAAACTCCTGGGACCAGAAATCAGGGAGACCGACCACGGGTAAGTCTGGGCCAACCGGATAGACAGTCTGATTCCACAGAACGGGAATATCTGCCTGGGTCAGCGCGGCGGTGACTACCTGCCGCGCGTTGCATCGATAGAGATCATGATTGCCCAAGATGGCGTAAGTGCCGTAGGTGCTTTGCAGGTGCTTGAGCTGTTGGGCTAAGGCATAGGCAGGCTGCGGATCGTGGGTGACAAAATCGCCTGTGAGAAAAACCAGATCGGGCTGTAGGAGGTTACTTTCAGCGATCGCCTCTTGCAGCAATTCATCTGAGAGTCGCTGGCCGTCATAGTGAAAATCTGAAAGCTGTACTAGCGTCAGTCCGCTGAGAGATGCGGGCAGATTGCGGATGGCAATCGATACTGGCTCAATTGTCAAAGGCCCTGTCAACAACCGATGCATAGGGTTTTCAGAAGTTTAGAGCATCCCCAGCGTAGCAAACCTTAATTGAAGACAGCGGCGCCAGAGGGCTTGGCTTTGCCAAAGCTTAATCAAGGTGCTGAGAACTCTCATTATTCTTAGCGCTGCCGGATTTGTGGTCGATGGCGATCGCCTGCTCTAAAGCGATCTTTTCTCTAGCCCGCCGAGCATAGGGCTTTAGGCTAGGGAGATCTTGACCTGTGAGAATACTGAGGTTTTCTAGAGACATACCTTTCATCAGCATTTCTACGCACCAGGTTTGCTGAGCTTGTTCAATCCGGGGAGGCGTGCCCGCCAGGGTTGACAGGTCGGCGGTTAGTTCCTGCCAGCGCTGGGCGATCGCCTCCGCCAATAAGGGATTGCCTGTGTCGTCTAAAAACAAGGCGCTCTGTTCGCCCTTGCGATTTTTTAGCCACTGGGTCAGCGGATTGCGCGTGTAAGAACCGTAGCGATGATCCATAATCCAGCGGTTGATCGGCACCTGGCGGCTGGTTCCGGTCGTCACCTGTAGCAGATGCTGGTGACTGTTGCTGATATGGTGCGATCGCTGCAGATTAGCTATTTCTGCTGGACTCAGTCCGGCCCCGAACAAAACGTAAACCAAAGCATAATCTTGAGGACTGCTTTTTTTAGCGCGCTGTAAAATTAGTCGCACCAGTGAAGCCGACAGATCAGCAACCTGCTGTGATAGGTTACGTTCGGCGCTGGCTGCCTGAGTTTCAGCGGGAGCGATCGCGGCTGGCGAAAAGGCCCCATGCAGAAACAGCAGCGTCAGGTTTTCGACAAACTCTTCGCGATCGTGCCAAAACTCGTGAAATTCACTGGTAAATTCTAGAACTGCATAGCCAAACAGTAGAGCATTGAGCAAGCTTGCCAGCTTTTCTAAATCAATCTGACTGTCTAGATGCTTTTGTTCCAGCACAGTAGCCAGGTACTGCTGGGTATA
>JAAHIC010000597.1 GCA_010671965.1 Leptolyngbya sp. SIO4C5 | reverse complement strand
GCAGAAGAAGAGGTCGTCAATGTCTATTCCGCCCGTCACTACGACATCGATGATGAACTATACGACAGCTTTACCGAGCAAACCGGCATTGAAGTAAACGTCATTGAGGGCGATTCTGACGAACTGCTAGAGCGGATTCAAAACGAAGGTGAGAATAGCCCCGCCGATGTGTTCATTACTGTAGACGCCGGACGGCTTTGGCGAGCCGAGGAAGCGGGAATTTTTCAGCCCGCAGAGTCTTCTGTTTTAGAAGAAGAGATTCCAACTAATCTACAGCATCCTGACAATCTCTGGTTTGGCCTCACCAAGCGCGCCCGCGTGCTGGTCTACAACACCGATAACGTAGATCCGGCTGAACTCTCAACCTATGAAGCCCTAGCTGAGCCTGAATGGGAAGACCGGGTCTGTGTCCGCAGCTCCAGTAATATCTACAACCAGTCCCTGGTCGGCTCGATTATTGAAACTGACGGCGAAGCCGCTGCTGAGGAATGGGCCAAGGGGCTAGTCAATAACTTTGCCCGCGAACCCGAAGGGGGTGATACCGATCAGATCAAGGCCGTTGCCGCAGGCCAGTGCGATGTGGCAATTGTCAATCACTACTACTGGGCCAGAATGGCCAAGTCTGATAGCGCTGAAGATCAGGAAATTATAGAAAATACGGCGATTTTCTTCCCTAATCAGGAAGGCCGAGGCACTCACGTCAATATCAGCGGGGCTGGGGTTGTAGCAACTGCGCCCCACCCTGAAAACGCAGTAGCCTTCCTAGAATTTCTGGTCAGCCCTGAAGCCCAAGCCGTTTTTGCCCAGGGCAACAACGAGTATCCGGTGGTCACAGGGGTAGATATTGATCCAATCGTGGCTGAACTGGGCGAGTTTAAGGTTGACGAGGTCAACGTCTCTGCCTATGGTCGCAACAATCCAGAGGTGATTAAAATCGTCGATCGCGCTGGTTGGAAGTAGCGCCCTGTAAAAGTTACAGAGGCACGACCGATCGCTGACAGGCCGGACAGACCGCATGAATTAGAAGCTGGCAGTCTAGCAGATGATAGCCAGACTTTTCAGCGGTTTTAGCGCCGGCCTTCAGCACAGAATCGTTCTTAAACTCAATTGTCTTGTTGCAACGCACGCAGATCAGATGGTGATGGTGATGCGGTGCGGGCTGGTTGATTTCGTAGCGCTTTTGCCCCTCAGCTAGCTCTAGCTCCCGCAAGATTCCCATACGAGCCATTAGCTTCAAATTCCGATAAATCGTGGAGAGGCTAATGGCTTCCCCTTCTTCTTTAAGCAAATCGCACAGCTCCTCGGCGCTGAGATGATTGCCCTTCGCTAAATTTTGAAACGTGGTTAGGATGGTTTCTCGCTGGGGAGTCATGCGCCAGCCGCGTTCATTCAGCTCGGCCTTGAGTGCGGTCGCAGAGTAGGCAGCCATCGCCTTGTCCCCTTCTTAACAAATGTCAATAAAAACCCTTATTGAGAATAATAGCGAATGTTCAGCTTATTTGCAACAAATCGCGCTTATTGAGAATAATAGTTAAGAAGGCTGGGAGAGAGGAGGTAGGGAGTCTGGTAAGTGGTGGGTGAGAAAAGATGGGGGAGTTGGGGAAGAGGAAGATGGGGTGAAATATAGTTAAAAACCAGCGGTGTGTGGCGGAGGCGTTTCATAACGGGCTATAACTGAGGCAAAGCTTTCCCCACCAGCGCTCATGCAAAAGATCAAGCTCTTTCTGGCCTCCTCTTCAGAACTCAAGGGCGATCGCGAGCAGTTTGAGATTTTTATCTACCGCAAGTGCAAGAGCTGGTTTGAGCGGGGCATTTTTCTGCATTTAGACATCTGGGAAGATTTTCTCGATGCGATGTCGGCAGGGGGCTTGCAGAGCGAGTATAACAAGGCCATCCAGGGCTGCGATATTTTTGTGCTGCTGGCGTTTAACAAGGTGGGCAAGTACACGGCGGAGGAGTTTGGTAAGGCGTTCGGTCAGTTTTCGCAGACGCAAAAGCCGTTTATTTTCACCTATTTCAAAACGCCCCATACGACCACAAATCGCGAAGACTTACAAAGCCTGTGGGCGTTTGAGGATAAGCTGAGCGAGCTAAAGCATTACAAAACGGAATATCACTCGATTGAGGGGCTGCGGGAGCATTTTGGCAATCAGTTGGATAAGCTGGCGGCGAATGGGTTTATTCAGCTCAGTCCTGATGGGGGGCCGGCGGCGATGGAAGAAAGTAGGGATAGGGCAGGTGCGCGGGCGGCGATATCTGGAACAGGAAATAAAACCTATCAGAACGTCGAGGGCAGCACGATTACGGACAGCTCTAAGACTTACAACATTGATAAAATCGACAGCGCTCGGTTTGAATAAGCATGGGTGATATCAAGACTTACAACATTGGCAATATTGAAAACGCTCAGTTTTTCACCCAGTCGGCGGATTATCAAACCCTGACCAAGCGGATTGCGGAAAAGCGGGAGTATATCGAGTATCTGCAATCAACTGGAAAAACGGAAAAGGCGCTAAAGGCTGGGGCGGAACTAGAAGACCTGGAGCAGCAGCTAGAGCAGTTCAAGGAAAACGTTTTTCGCTTATACGAGACGTTTACCAAAATTGAGATCAACACCGAGCGGCTAGCCCAGGCGAAGGCCCACTTTGAGCAAGGCGAGTTTCGCGAAGCCGATGCCATCTTGAACGCGGCGGAGATGGGCCAGGATCTAGATCGCCTGATTGAACGCGACACTCAGCTTAATCAGGAAAAGGCGGAGATTGCCCAGAATCGAACGCAGATCGCCAATGAGTTTTTGATTAAAGCACGGCTGTGGGCCACTTTTTATGAGCAACCGCATCGCTATGAGCAGGTTTGTGAATATTTTGAAGTGGCACTGAAAGCAGCCAGAACTACTGAAGCCGTTTTTGAGTTCGCTCTGTTCTTGCAAAAGCATAACGCTTTTGATCAGGCCAAGCCGCTCTACCAGGAAGCGCTGAAGACTTATCGCGCCTTAGCCGAGGAGAACCCGCGCACCTACTTGCCCCATGTGGCCACGACGCTAAATAATTTGGCGATTTTGCAAAAGGCCCAAAATGAGTTGGCTCGCGCCGAGGAAAACTACCAGCAAGTGCTACAGATTTGTCGCGCCTTAGCCGAGGAGAACCCGCGAACCTACTTGCCCTATGTGGCCACGACGCTGAATAATTTGGCGAATTTGCAATCGGATCAAAATGAGTTGGCTCGCGCTGAGGAAAACTACCAGCAAGCGCTACAGATTTGTCGCGCCTTAGCCGAGGAGAACCCACGCACCTACTTGCCCGACGTCGCATTAACGCTGAATAATTTGGCGAATTTGCAATCGGATCAAAATGAGTTGGCTCGCGCCGAGGAAAACTACCAGCAAGCGCTACAGATTCGTCACGCCTTAGCCGAGGAGAACCCACGCACCTACTTGCCCGACGTCGCATTAACGCTGAATAATTTGGCGAATTTGCAATCGGATCAAAATGAGTTGGCTCGCGCCGAGGAAAACTACCAGCAAGCGCTA